>JBCCCJ010000617.1:0-4460 GCA_039033615.1 Bacteroidota bacterium | reverse complement strand
CTACCAACAGGGATTCCCCATAAAATCCCACCACGCCAACTCGCCCGGATTCCAGCGCGGAATTGGCACAAACCAGGGTTTCTTCAAAGCGATCTCCATCTCCTGCCAATCCCCCTGTGAGGATGGTCGTTTCTCCAAGGATAGAGATCAACCCCTTGACGAGTAGGCTGCCGTTGACCAAATGCCCATCCGACAAGACAAATACGCTGTTTAAGCCCTCCAGGGGGAGTTGCTTGGCCAGTTGTTGACCTAAGACCAATGAGTCCACGGCATCGTGGATGTTCATGCTGGCCATTTCTACCGAAGTATGCTCAAATTCTATGGCAGTAGCCACCACGCTATCGTCCAGCACCTCATCTCCTATGATTTCACCGGAGGTCGACCCCCCTATCAGATAAGCCGCTGGAAATTTGGCCTGCAACTCCACCACGACTTCAGGCTGTTGAAGCGGCTCCTTTCCGCCAAAAAATATCACCAATTGAGGGGGTAAGATCAGTAGACGTATCATATGGAGTCCAGCCCGTTTCAGACTCAAATAACCACTGGTTAATTTTCATGATGGAAGATTAGATAAAGGTACTTATAACGAAATCTGAAGATATTCCCTTTCCCCCTATTTCAAAACTCGAATCACTTCCTGGTCTTACCCTCAAAATTCCCCTGCTTTCTCCCGATGAAGTCAGGGGGATTTCGTAACATTGTGCCTTGAAAAAGTATATATGAAGCGATTATTTGTAACTGGCGGAGATGGCTTATTGGGGAGTAATTTGGTTCGAGAACTTCTCCAAAGAGGCTATGAACTGACCGTCATGGTTCAACCAGGACGCAAGGTATCAACCCTTGATGGCTTGGACCTTGAAACCGTGGAAGGAGATCTTCTGGATAAGCAATCTGTTTCTGCTGCGATGAAGGGTGCTGAGGGAGTGGTGCACATTGCTGCTTTGACCAATGTTTGGCCTAGTAGGGGCGAAATCTATCATCGCATCAACGTAGAGGGAACCCAACATCTGGTGGATGCAGCGCTCGAACACGGCGTCCAACGAATGGTTCACGTGGGGAGTGCCAGCTCTTTTTTTTATGGAGACCAAGCCAATCCAGGAACCGAAGAAAAGGTTCGGCTCAAAACGCCTTACGGCCTGGATTACATAGACACCAAAACTGCCGGACAGGAATTGGTGCTCAAAGCTGTAAGAGAACAAGGCTTGCCTGCCGTGGTGGTCAATCCGACCTTCATGATCGGGGCCTATGACAGCAAGCCCAGTTCTGGGGCCATGATTGTAGCTCTAGCGAAAGGGAAGGTTCCGGGCTATACCGCTGGTGGCAAAAACTGGGTCCATGTCAGAGACGTGGCTATAGGGGCCTGTCTGGCGCTAGAAAAAGGGCAAATCGGCGAATGTTACATCATGGGGCATGAAAACCTCACCTATCAAGAGGCCTTTCAGCGGATGGCCACGGCAATCGGCCACAAACCTCCCGGTTTTGGCATGCCGAGTCCGCTGGTGAAGTTGGCGGGACTGTTCGGTTCTGCCATCGGCAAATTAACTGGAAACACCCCGGCCCTCTCCTACCCCATGGCGCGAGTCTCTTGTGATGGACATTATTTCAGTCCTGCCAAAGCTGTCCAAGAGCTAGGGATGCCCCAAACCCCCATCGAAGAAGCTGCCAAAGACGCTTACGCCTGGTTTCAAGCAAACGGATACCTCTGATTATGGCTCAATCATTTCAAGGCAAAGTTGCCCTCATCACGGGTTCCAGCATGGGCATTGGCAAAGCCATCGCTCGCCAATTGGCCCAGCAAGGCGCCAAAGTCGTTTTGAACGCCAGAAACGCCGAAAAGCTGGCGCGAACCGAAGCTGGTTTGCAGGCGGAGGGCCTGAAAGTGGCGGCTTTTGCCGCAGATGTCAGCAATTGGGATCAGGTCAGCAACTTGATCCGCTTTTGTGAAAAGACCTACGGGGGGCTAGATATCCTGATCAACAACGCAGGTATGGCGACCAGAGGCAGTGTAGATGCCATGGCTCCGGAGGTATTTGCCAAGGTCAGTCAGGTAAATTTGCTGGGTTCCATTTATCCCTCCAAAGCAGCCCTAGGCTTGTTGAGGAAAAGCCGGGGCAGCGTGGTGTTCATTTCTACGATTGCTTCCTTCCACGGCTTGCCCTACAATTCGATCTACTGTGCGAGCAAGAAGGCGCTTTCGGCTTTCAGTGAGTCCTTTCGATTGGAGGAAAAAGGCAATGGGGTCCATGTAGGCATCGCTTATGTGGGCTTCACCGAAAATGATCCAGAGAAAATCATCCTCGACAGCAATGGCAAACGAATGTACCTGGAAAATCGCCAGGGAATCAAAAAGCAAACCCCAGATCAAGTCGCACACATCATCAATCAGATGGTCCGCAAGCGAAAGAAAAAAGTCACCCTGAGTTTCTCTGGCAAGGCACTATCAGTGGCAAATTGGCTAGCTCCCTGGCTGATTGATTTCATCTACACCAAAAACCTTCCCACCATCCGCGCTAATTCAGAAGGAGAGGCGAGATATGTGAAGTGAGGCGGAAACTGGATCGCTGACGCTGCGGGAGACGGGATGCGGGAGTTGTCAATGGCAAGAGGTAGCACCGAATTGCATTCGGTACAGAGCTGTGGTTGCCGTGGGCAAGAAGCCGGTTAATGTCGAACCGACGAATGAGGAATGCCGAATGATGATCGGAGGTGCGAACCCTTTCCGCACTTCCCCGTTTTCCCTTACAATGGAAAACAACCCACTTTTCGGTGAAAAGAAGATAGGTCTTGCCGCTGGCAAGAGGTAGCGCTGGACTCTGTCCGACAAAAGAGCTGAGTCTGTCTTTGACAGAAAGGCAAGGATTGCCGTGGGCAACCATCTGATTGTCTAGGACAAGCGAGTCGTTTCCTTCAGCGAGGGAAACGGGGCTTGTGCGGGAAGGGTTCCTTTTCCCAAGCCTCGCATCCTGGGATGCCGAGCAATTGTAAATGAAAAACCGAAAAATGGAAAATGATAAAGGAAAAAGGGTCCGACGCTTGGTCCTGTTGCCTGCGGCAAGCATGAGGTGCCTGGCGGGTCGACCGAAGGGAGAGTCCGTAGCGGAGCGGAGGACGGAGCGAACAGCGACCCCAAAAGGGACCGACCGCCGATCTGCCCCGAGGCGGATCGGCGGTCATGCCCAATTCTATATCATTACTCTCTTAAAGCGTAGGTACGGCTTCTTTTTCTGCGGAGGATGGTTCCTGCTCGATTTTTTCGAACATGTCCTCGGGTGGCAGGTAGCCAAAGTAGTCGCGCATCCGGACCATCCACAAGGCGAAGAAACTCAACCCAAGCACACAGGCACCAATGATCCAGCTTCCGTAGGCCGCATTCCAGAAGATTACCCCCGCATTGATGGCGAGGAAGAACAAACGGCCCAATTCGACGAGCATGGCGGATCGCTTCCGCTCCATCAACAGGCCAAAGCTGAAGGCAGATACGGCGATGATCACGGCCAGTTGAATCATGATGGGACTGGTGAGGAGATCCAGTACCGTTGGGTTCTCGAAGGTATTTTTGAACGTACTGAGGTACAAAAAGGCGCCTAGCACGATCATGATGTTGACGAATACGTACAGCCCCAGCCGGAAGGGCATTTTGAGCTTGTATTTCATTCGCTGCCCTTCTTCGTCCAGTTGATAGGCTGGGCCACTGAATTCTACTCCTTCTGGCGTCCAGGTGGGCGGGGCAATGAATACGCGAAGTTTGTCTTGCCAGCGATTGGCTTGCTTGGCGCGACGAAACAGATCGCTCCAGTAGTGCAGGTAGGTCCAATAAGGATTGGCACTGGCAAGTCCGGTGGTGATGCCGTAGTCTGGTTCTTCTTCTTCTGGGGCGAAGGTGCCGAACATTTTGTCCCAAATGATAAATACGTGGCCGTAGTTTTTGTCCAGGTATTTTTCATTCCGCCCGTGGTGTACCCGGTGGTGAGAAGGGGTAACCATGAAGCGTTCCAACACCCCTAGTTTTTTGACCAGGCGGGTGTGGGTAACGAATTGGAAGAGACCAATGAAGACAATGGCCGAGGTGGTCATCTCTGGACTGAAGCCCATCAATGGCATCCAGATCCAAAAGAAGGAACGGTTGATGACTGCGAACGCAGACACCCGAAAGACATTGGTGATGTTCATCTCCTCTGAGGAGTGATGGACGATGTGAGCCGCCCAGAGGAAATTGATCTCATGACTGAGTCGGTGGTGCCAGTAGGCGAGCAAATCCCCGACAAGTAGGGCTGCTACCCAGGTGGTCCAGTGATCTGGAATGTGCCACAGGGCGACTTTGTCGAATAAAAAGCCGAAGACAAAGTACATCATGACCACATAGAAGAGGTCAAATAGGCGTTCCAGCATTCCACAGCACATGTTCACAATGGTATCGCTGAAGGAATAGGTATCCGCGCCTTTTCGTTTGGATACGATAT
>JBCCCJ010000616.1:0-4489 GCA_039033615.1 Bacteroidota bacterium | reverse complement strand
CTGCTTCGATGACCAATTCCTCGCCGGAGGTAAGTACGTAAAGCAGCTCAAACCCAGTTGGTATAACTGCCAGCTACTGCTGCTGTCCCGCTGATACAAATAGACTGCCCCGGCATCAGTGAGAATATTTCCTTGAGCATCTTGATCCTCCCTCGGTACGCCCACCGCAGCCCATTCGCCTTGAATGGAGACACTGGTACCAAATTGGTCGAAGCTGTTCATGGTGATAGGAAGCAGCTTTTGGGTTTCGCTCCATAGGCCGCTGTTATCCTGGGTGAAGACATAGACCGCTCCGCTCTCCGCAAAGATGCTGCCTCCCCCCGCGTCAAAATCTTTGCGAGGCACCCCTACCATAGCGACTCCCGCTCCCAGGTCGATGGCCTCTCCAAAGTAGTCTCCATCTGAGGCATCCGAAGCCAGGAGCTTTTGTGCTTCCTGCCAAACGCCTGCGGTGTCCAGCCCAAATAGATAGATGGAACCTTTTTGTTGCGATATGGGACTCCCAGGATCGTCGTCCCAGATTGCAGATACAATGAGATGATCTTGGTAGATGGCCACCTGATCTCCAAATAGATCACGAGTGCTGCGGTCTGTAGGAACAATCTTTTGGAAGAAATTCCAACCAAATTTTGGATTTCGGTGATAGAGATAAGCTGCCCCAGCTAACTCCCGAAAATTCCCTCCATTTACATCATAACTACTGGTGGCGCCCACTACAGCCCAATCACCATTTACGGAGGTGGATACTCCAAAGCCAAAATCAATGAGTCCGTCTATTCCCAAATTGGGTTCAAAATCATGAAAAGTCTGAACAAAAGGTTGGGAGAAAGAAGGGGAGAAGCGGAGAAAGCAATCCAACAGTAAGCAAAAATAGGGGAGAGTTTTCATGAGAGGAGATTATGGATGACAAGATAAAACAGAGATCAAGGAAAAGCAAAATTGGCAAATCGAAAATTTAATTAGTATGATTTATTTTTTTTTTGACTTTTGATGAAAATAATTTCTCATTCTTTCATCATTTATTCAATCTTTGCTCTTATGAAACAGCACTGCCTACTGCTAGGCTGGCTATTGTCAGTTCTGGTTTTACCTCACGCCTTATTCGGCCAAACCTACCCGGAGCCAAGCAATTTTTGTGATGACCAAGCGGAAGACTTCTGCTCGGTGAATCCGGCCTTACCGGTGCCCCCTTATCCCACGCTATTTGATACCCGCTACGCGAATGATGTAGGAGAAGACTTACCTACCTCTCCCGCTTGGCCTACGACGGTGGGAGCTACCGTTTGTGCTGATCCCTTTGATGTTGACTTGAAGCTGGCCTTGGATGATTTTGAAAGCACCATCAATGGAGAAAGGTCGGCCTGGAATGGGGCCAGCGACATCGCCTTTTTCCGGGACCTAGATGAAATATCCCTGGTGTTTTTTGATGATCAGGGAGATCAAATTGGTTCACATACCTTTACTTGGTAGGATTTTTATGACGTAAATCCAGGATCTGATTGGAATGATAAATTGACCACCATTCGTTGGCATCCTGGTAACGATTTCATCTACTACCCTAGAGAGCATCAGTTGATCAAACGGAAAGTAAAAACCTCTCCTACGTTTCAAGTAGGTCCTGCACAAGTGGAAGTGGAGTTTCGAGGCTATCGGATTGGCGGCAAAAATGGAAGCATCAAAATTGCCGGGGGCGATGGCAATGACGCCAATGCCGGAAGGTTTCTAATTTCTTTGGAGCGAAACAACAATGTGCAGTACACAGTCTATGATTTTACTGCCCAAAAAATCGTTGATCAAGTGGTTAATCTTCCAAACTTTACTGAAACATTGTACAGTCCTTCATTATTTCAATCCCATTTGTTTTCACTGCCTGCAGAAATCGACTTCGCCCAGGTTTCTCCCACTGGGAAGTACATTGTCTTTACTCACAATCCTGGATTTGGTCCTTTGCAATTGTTTGATTTTTCTGGCAATGTGTATGACCTTGCCTACAATGGAACGGCTTCAGGCTCTCCTAAGGATTACTTGTTTTTTCGAACGCACTTTGAAGTAGGTTTCGTGATTGCTCCAGATGGCGGACAAGATGCGGTTCGGGAATGTATCATCGTCAAAGCGATCCCCGCTGCGGTGAATGATCCGAATGGGAACATGGGCACCCATCCCGGAGATATGGTAGCGGTGTATTGGTATATCGAGACTGGACAAACGGAACTTCAGTGGGGTACATTGGAAATCATGGACTGGTCAATTGCCTTCAATTCTACCGGAACTGGTGTAGCTGGAGGGGGGCAGTATAGCAGTGTTTCTACCTTGACTCAACCACCGGTGACAGATATTTTCGACGACATTCCATACTCTTCGGTATCTGATTATCCATTTCGAGCCTTAATAGCGCTGAACACTGTGCCTTTTAATCCTGGTTGGCCGCCTTATTATGGGGAAATTGTAGAATTGAGCCTCAATCATCATGACCTCCAACCTCGACGGTTGATTCACCACCGGATTACTTCTCAACCTTCAAAGATATACCAGCCCGAAGCCTGGTTTAGTCCCGACGGACGGAAGGTATTTTTTAAGTCTCCAGAAAATGCTCCGGCGGGCAAAGAATATTTGTACTTCATTCCCCTACCAAAGCGAACCTGTAAAGACCGTCGAGCATTCTTGGGAAGTTCATATCGATCTGCTTCCCCTGACCTCAGCGCTTCTCATATCAGTCTCTATCCCAATCCAGTCAGCCAGGGAAGCATTTGGCTGGAAGCCGATCAGCCCCCTGAAGGAAAAGTGATGTTACGCTTGATTTCCGTCAATGGTAGCTCAATAGAAGTGTGGAATGGGCATCTGCTTCCTGGCGTCCGAAAGAAAGTATCGGTCCATGAGTTGGCCGCGGGGATGTATGTCGCAGAATTGATCGACCAGGAAACTGGGGTTTCCATTCAGCGACAGAAGTTGCTGATTCAATAAATGGGTAAACCCCTTCTAAGGGTTTCAAACCCTTAGAAGGGGTACTATCTATCAATCCCTAAGCGGGAATCAATTTATTCAAGACGGGTACGTCTGTGCGGTAGAACCATAAGATCACAGAGCTCAGGGCGAATACCAGGACAGCTAACCCAAAGAGGGTGCCGCCATCGCCTTGTACTTCAATGCCCAATATGGTCAGGTGCATGAAGATCGCTCCACTGATCAGTCCGAGGGATAGACCAGCGCCTACCCATACAGTGCGAGGAACCAGCAATAAGATACTCGCAATCAATTCGAGAATACCGATGCCGATCCGTCCAAAGGGCTCCATGCCGACGGTGGTGAAAATATACACGCTATCTGGATGGGCGGTGAATTTGAAAAAGAGCGTTTGGACCAGAATCAAAGCGGTGAGGAGGCGGAGGGCGAGCAAACCATATTTTTTCATGACTAGGTGGTTAGAGGTACAACCATGTGGGGTTCGAAAGAACATTGCATAGGTAGCCGCTTTGCTGGCCGACTTGTGTCGGCTGGCGGACCAGATCGAGGCTGAGAGTCAGGTACTTGGGGTTTTGTCGGCTCGCTGACGCAAAATAGGGACGGATGCGGGAGCGTTTCACTGCGGGAGGCGAGAAGCGGGATTGTCGCTGGCAAGCAGTACTGTGACCTTCCAGGCCGCGGAGTTGATCTCCCATCTAAGGATGTCATCTTGAGCGTCGAGCGAAAGATCTCAGGTATCTGCTAGGTATAGCCAGAAAGCCGCATAAGATCTCTCCTACGTCGGGATGACATTCAAGGCAATCAGGTTCGTGGCTAACAAAGAAAAGTTGCCACGAATTGACGAATTGGCACAAAAGGGTTCTGTCGTGCTCCATTCGTGTCATTCGTCAAGGGAAGAAACCAAATTCATGGCGCAGCGAATTTCTGCGAATCAAGATACGATGAGACCTCGTAGGTTTTTGAAACCTACGAGGTCTTTTTTTGGTGGCAACATGAAACCCCTCCTGCGTCGGGATATCATTCGAAGAATGGAAATCCTCTCCTCGGCCTAGAAGACCGAGGTACAGCGGAAGCATATCCTTTTCACCGAAAAGTGGGTCGTTTTCCGATTGTCGAAGATCCTGATTACGGGAAAAGGGAAAACGGGGAGGAGTAAAAAGGGTTCTCCCTCGTACGGTGGACTTCCAGGCCGGGGTAAGCTCTGGCGTTTGTGCGGAGATCTTGCCGATGAAAAGGTGCCTGTTTCTTTGACAAATGCTGGAGAACGAGCCAGTGTCAGAGATGATACTTTTTCTTCAAAGCCGCCAACACTTCCTTCTTATTGGCAGGTTCATGGAGGATCAGCGCGGTAGCTGCCCCGTCCAAAAACATGAACAAGAGTTCTGTCTCCGCCCTGGGATCTGCATATCCCAACTTTTCAAAGGTTTGCATCACGACATCCTTGATCGCCTCGTACTCGGTGGGATCGTAGGTATTGGTTTGCCATTTGAGGGCGTAAATCAAGCGCCAGACCTCATAATTGTCTTTG
>JBCCCJ010000615.1:0-4505 GCA_039033615.1 Bacteroidota bacterium | reverse complement strand
GGAGGAACCTATCAATTTTTCCTGGACGGAGCATCCAAGCCGGAACAAGTATCAGAGCTTTGCCCTGGGTCTTATGAAATCCTTGTTCAAGATCAAATGGGGTGTAGTTGGCAAAAAAAAGTAGAAGTAGCCGCAGGGGCCGCATTCGAATTGGAGATCGCCGGGGACAATTGGGTAACCGAAGGGAAATCTCTTGCATTGACTGCTACTGCATCCATGCCCATCCATCGTCTGTCGTGGGGAGACTGGTGTGAAGACAATTGCGATGAGCACCTCAACTTTACCCCCGAAACCCATCAACTCATTCGGGCCACCGCCTGGACAGCAAGTGGCTGCACCGCATCTGATAGCCTTTGGATAGAGGTGCGTCAACCCCTCAACTGCGACGGGACCGTATTTGCCCCCAATGCGTTTACGCCCAATGGGGATGGATTGAATGATTTTTTCACCCTCTATGCGGATGAAGACCTCCACAACATCCAGCAAATCTCTCGGCTGGTGGTGTACAACCAATGGGGAAATCTCATTTTCGATCAGACTGGCCTTCGCCCGAATCAGCCCCAGCGAGGGTGGGATGGCTACGCCCAGGGAGCCCCCATGCAAGAAGGCAATTATACCTGGGCCGCAGAATTTCAATTGAAGGACGGCAGTCATTTTTCCTGCTCAGGAAATGTCGTCCTCCTACGATAAGTGTTCATGTTAGGAACTTGTGGCCGGGCTTCTAGCGGGAGCCCGGCTGATTGGCAAAGCCCCTGTTCCGCTCGGAAGCAGAACAGAGGCCTTTTCAAAAGCAGTTAAAAGCTTATTGCACCACCAAGTGTTGGATTTGCACGTTTCCGCCCTGCTGCCAGCTGACCCAATAGTTCCCTTTGGGCCAAGCGGACAAGGAAAGGTCCGTTTCGAAAGAAGCAGTAGACATGTTTTGCTGAAAAACGGTTCTTCCCATCAGGTCGAAAATCAACAAGCGAGAGCTTCCCTCCCTATCACTGCGGGTCTGAATGGTTACTTGCTCCTGAGTTGGATTGGGGTAGAGCTGGAGTTGATGAACGTTTTTCTCTATCACCAACGACTGAAGATCGCTGTAGGAAAAGCTGCCATTGAGATCCACCTGCTTGATTCGATACAAAAGCGAAGCGGCAGCTACTGGCTCGACAGTCGCATCCTCAAATCGGTACGCCACAGGCTCTGAACTGTTGCCCATGGCAGCTTGGGTTCCCACTCCCGTGAAATTTGCCCCATCGAGAGAACGTTCTACGACAAAGTGGGAAGTGTTGCTTTCCCAGGCGGTGGTCCATTCCAGAAGGCTGGTACCTGATTGCCAGGACACCTGAAAATCGGCCCATTCTACGGGAAAGTTGGAGGACTTGCACGCACATCCGTTGTCAGGATCGGAGATGTTGGTTCCGCCAATGGTCAGGTTGTCTAGCCAACCACGGCCTTGTCCTCCCCGACCAATCCAACGGAATTCGATTTTGTACTCCCCTGAAAAGTCAACGTTCAGCACGGTGTTGACCAGATTGGTATTGGTATAGGTGTGCGTAAAAATGGTATCCATCACGGCTCGCGAGGTTCCACTGGAGGGATCTACCAACACCACATCCAGCTGTTTGTAGATGTTTCCGGCCATGGTGTGCACTTTGTGATCAAATTCGATGGTTCCTGTACCCGCAAATTCGGTACAAGGGATTCCCATGGTATGGGGATTCGTGGTATTGGTCAACTGACCAGTACGGACGGTATTGCCCGTGATCAAGTCAGAACCACTGGTCCGAATGCTGGTAGAAGAAAAAAACCAGCAATTGCTGATCATCGCGCCACGGTCTCCCCCATCGAATCCTTCAGAATAGGATTGGGCAGGAAGCAGATGGATAGCAATACAGAAGAGGGAAAACAGAAAGGAAATCCTGGAAATCATTTGAAATGGAAGCATTAATTGAGTTAATCTTACATTTCAAAAATACCAATTTTCGAAGTAATATTTTCACAAATAGTCCAGACAAACAAACAAAAAGCCCGTTTAGGTGAAATTGAGGGATGATCGGTTTGTTGACAAGGCAGATTGTCTCCCTTCCCTTTGGTCAAAAAAAGCCCTCAATGAACCTGAAATGGTGCGATCTCCAACTGATTCTTACCTTGAATTTGGAGAAAGTAGCGGCCGCTATTGAGACCTTGAACAGGAATTTGAACTTGGGTTCGGGAAGGCGAGAACCAGGCTTGAGAATCCCAGAGTACCTGCCCATGCAGATTGATCATGCGAAAAGTCAGCCGTTGCTCCGACTGAATCGCGAGCTGGAGGGTCAGCGTTTGGCTGGGACGGACCGGATTGGGCATCAATTGATAGGCAAAGCTCGTCGGAAGTTCATAGCGAAATTCGAGGGTCTCTGAGAGGCCAGTATTTCCCTCTACGTCCCGCCATCGCAAGCGATAGCGATTGATCCCAGGCCAAGGGCGCTGGTCGGTCCAGGAATAGGAAGCAATGGAGGAGTTTCCTTCCGCCTTTTGTTGGTGCATAGGTTCAAATTCTTCCCCTTCTATGGCTCGTTCCAATTCGTACTCGAGTTCTGCGGAAGTTTCCAACACCGTCCAGGAGAGTGTAATCTGATCTTCAGCTACTTCTCCCTCCCAGGCCAGCCATTCTACTGACAGGACGCAAGGAGAGGTGGTAGTGCCTTCCGGAAAGACAAAATTCGCCAATTCGGTTCCGGCAAATCCAGGAGCTGCTCCTTGGAGATTACCTCCACAGGCATTGGCTCCGCCTGCAGTGCCGCCATTCACATTGCGGGTTACTCCTCCTCCAAAGGGAATACTCGACCAAATGGCTCCTCCCGAACCTCCTCCTCCTGGCCCTTCACAGTTGATAGAAGTACTGCCTCCATTTCCCCCGATTGCCTCAACCGAAAAAGCCGCGGGGGTGTATTGGGTAACTTCCATCAGCACACTGCCTGCGGCTCCTCCGCCAGACCCACCATCTGAATCTGAATCTGCCGCATTTGTCCCATTGGCACGAATCGTGAACCCATTGCCGTCGAAGGTGCCACATCGGATGAGGATGATTCCCCCTCCATTGCCGCCATCACGGCCTTGGTTGTTGTTGCCTTGTCCGACTCCTCCTCCTCCACCGAGAAAAATGTAGGGGTTAGCAACCGAATAGCCAAAGGTGCTCAGACCTCGGCCAGGCTCACCTTCGCGGGTTCCAGTGCAAAAAAATGATCCTGTCACCCGCTCTCCTCCTCTTCCCCCGAAACCATAATTACCCCCACCAGCTCCGCCGGAATTGTGGTCATTCCCGCCTCCCCCACCAGTCGCCTGAGGTCCACGGCCATATTCAAAATTGGTGAAATAAGCCGTGATGCCTTCCCCTTTCTGTCCCCCTCGACCTGTCGCCAGGGAAAAGGCATAGCCTCCATTGGCCAATGGATTGCAAGCTGGATCGGTGTTCGTAAAGGTCCCACCTCGAAATCCTTGACCAGCTACATCTATGTCTGCTTCCAAGCGAAGGGTATCCGCCACTTCCAGCACCAAGACACCTCCTGTGCTACCGTTCCAGGCGGGTGCTTGTAAGGTTCCGGTGATCCGTGCGTCAGGATAGGTCGCCACCCGAATCAGTTGGACATTCCCAAGGGTTGGTTGATAGGATTGAGTCAGCACCCGTTGGAGGGTGATTTCGTTGGTGCCGATATCCACATTGCAGACGGTGCCGAATTCAAAACTTCCTGCTCCATTCAAAAAGGAGATCGTTCCGAAAGAGGAGTTGTTGCCGTTTTGGATGCTAGCGCCTTGCATCTGCATGAGGAGGATTCTATCATCCAAGGCGAAGGCAGTAGGGTCTGAGACGGTCAATACGCTATTTCCTCCACCGATATTGGTAACCGAAGTAGTGGGATTGACTACCCCTGCAATGGGCGTCAGTTGGGCGATCCCATTCAGATGACAGAGAGCCAACCATCCACATAGAAGACACGTCTGGAGCAAGGAAGAACCAATGGCGGAGATGGGATTCGGCATAAGCCAGCTAGGGTTTTGCGGGTCAAAGAATTGATTCTCAAAGAAACGCAAAAAACCTGCCATCAGTACCTTTGGGTGACCATCTGAAGTCATCGGCGTCTGAAAAGTAGAACAAGCTTATCATCATGCAACCTGAATTCACTTCTTTTTTTTCCTGGTCTTTGCTCTCGCCCCTTCTGAGCTGGTCCTTTGCATTGCCTCGCCGCTTGCGGGACTGTAGCTTTCGCATTTGGAAGCAACTCCTTCCCCAAATTCGTCCACAAGGCGATCCCAGCCACCTGACCTATTTTTATTAGACCATGTTTGGGACAGGAAATTTGCTAAACAAAAACGGGGGCGCATGCCCCCGTTCCTAGATTAGTGATACTTGAAAAATAACTTCCTCTTTTCGCGCGGTTATTTCGTTTCAGGTCGAGGAAGAAAAACCGACTTTGGCGGGCCAAGGGAGGCTTTTTTTGACGAAGAACTGGGACGAAAGAACAAGTGAAAAGGTCCAAGTT
>JBCCCJ010000614.1:0-4505 GCA_039033615.1 Bacteroidota bacterium | reverse complement strand
TTCTATTGGATGCACCGCCTCATGCACCACCCTCGCCTGTTCAAAGCCGTGCATTTGATCCACCACACATCCACCAATCCTTCTCCCTGGACCTCCTACGCCTTTCATCCCCTCGAAGCCGTGATCGAAGCGGGCATCATTCCCTTGATCGCTTTTACCCTCCCGGTCCACAAAGGAGCCATTTCCCTCTTTCTTCTGTTTCAGTTTGTGTACAATGTGTATGGGCACCTGGGCTATGAGTTGTATCCCAAAGGGTTTCACAAAAGCTGGATCGGTCGTTGGATCAATACCTCGGTCTGCCATAACCTGCATCACAAACGATTTCACGGGAATTATGGGCTGTATTTTCTCTGGTGGGATCGTTGGATGGGTACCCTCAGAAAAGACTATGACGCGACTTTTGAGGCTCCCACCAAGCCTTCCTGAATCATTTTGATCTGAGTATGTTCATTTTGATAGGCCCGAAGTTGTCACGTTTGGCGTCTTTGAGAGTCATAACTATGGTGTATCTTTGATTGGGCACATTTCATCTTTTGATTTTCCCAATAAACAGAGATTGTGTACCTTCAACAAGAAGAACCTGTTGACGAATCTTGAGTTAGCCCTTTGAGATTCCTTGCTTCCAATTTGACGTTCCATTTCTTCCTCATTGTATGCTCAACCAGCAAACTCTCCTCTCTCTCCCGCAGGCACAACTTCGGGAGCAGTTTCTTTCTGTCCGATCTCACAGTGAAGCCCTCTGCGCCCCGCTTGAAATCGAAGACTACGTTCCCCAACCTGTGCCTTTCATCAGTCCACCGAAGTGGCATTTGGCACATACCACCTGGTTTTTTGAAGTATTTCTTCTGGAAACATTTCTCCCTGATTACCAGACCTACCACCCAGATTTCAGCTTTCTATTCAATAGCTACTACAATGCGGTAGGGGATCGGGTATTTCGGGCCGATCGGGGCAATATCACTCGGCCTGGCGTACAAGAAGTCTATGCCTATCGCACCCATGTCAATGAGGCCATGCTTAGGTTGTTGGAGCGGGAAGATTTTTCAGAAAGAATGGGCCAACTGTTGATCCTGGGACTGAACCATGAACAACAGCACCAGGAATTGCTGATCACCGATCTGAAATACACCTTTGGACACAATCCGATCTTTCCGGTCTATCGGGAAGATTTTTCTTTGGTAAATCAATACAACGAGCGCTCCGGTTGGGTAGAGGTTCCAGAAGGCGTTCATGAAATTGGGTTTCAGGGAGCAGGCTTCCACTGGGACAATGAACTCGGACGGCACAAAGTTTACCTTCATGCCGCAGAACTTTCTACAGCCTTGGTCACCCATGGCGAGTACCTGGCCTTCATGGCAGATGAGGGCTACAAACGCGCTGATCTGTGGCTAGACGAAGGCTGGTCCTGGGTCAATGAAGGGCAGCACCGTGCTCCGCTTTATTGGCACCAGATCGACGGTGAATGGCATCACTATACCCTTGCCGGATTGAAAAAAGTTGACCCCAACGCCATCCTGTGCCACGTCAACCTATATGAAGCAGCGGCCTTTGCCGAGTGGAAGGGCATGCGCCTCCCCACCGAGTTTGAATGGGAAGCCGTAGCCGATCAGTTGCAATGGGGCCATCGCTGGGAATGGACCAACAGCGCCTATCTCCCCTACCCCAACTTCTCCAAGCCCCCCGGCGCCATCGGAGAATACAACGGCAAATTCATGGTCAATCAGAAAGTATTGCGAGGCGGCTCGACGGCTACCTCCCCTGGACACAGCCGCAAAACCTACCGCAATTTTTTCCATGCACACTTGCAGTGGCAGTGTATGGGGGTACGTTTGGCGAGATCCTAAGTGAGACTCAAAAAATAACTTGGACCTTTTCACTTGTTCTTTCATCCCAGTTCTTCGTCAAAAAAAGCCTCCCTTGGCCCGCACTAAGACCATGTTTGGGACGCTAATTTCCTCGAAGATCTTCTATCCCAAACCTGGTCTAAGCCCCATCAATCCTTTCCCCAACTGACTGGACCCTTTTTTCTAACACAATCCTTCTCCCAATTGGTACAATGGCTTCCCCAACCTTCTCTGCTTCTATGCTTACCTCTCACATGGATATCGCTACCAAACATTTGCCCTTTCTCCATGACGTTCAATCAGGCCTGGGGCAATTCCCCAAGCGCCTGCCCTCGAAATACTTCTATGATGATATCGGAAGCCAAATCTTCCAGGAGATCATGGAGATGCCCGAATACTACCTCACCAATGCCGAACACGAAATCCTGCGGGACCAAGCCGCAGAGTTGATCGACGCCGTAGGTTTTGCGGGTCAATTCAGCCTCGTAGAATTGGGCGCTGGCGACGGAGCCAAGACCAAAAGCCTGCTCCAACACCTGGTAGACAGGGGCCGAAAAGTGGTCTATCGCCCGGTAGATATCTCCGCCAAAGCCGTCGA
Source organism: Bacteroidota bacterium (assembly GCA_039033615.1). Taxonomy (GTDB): domain Bacteria; phylum Bacteroidota; class Bacteroidia; order J057; family J057; genus JBCCCJ01. Next base: position 2,063 of record JBCCCJ010000614.1, on the reverse strand, counting down.
ATTGCTGGAAGCGGACTTTCGACAGGACCTGCCTGAATTAGAAATTCAATCCCTTGTGGGGGACTATTTCGAAGTCCTAGAAGCCGTAGATTTAGGTCCAGATCCGGCCTTGTTTCTTTTCCTCGGCAGCAACATCGGCAACTACGAGACCCCTGCCGCGATTGAATTGCTCCAGCATTTTGGGGAATTCATGCGTCCGGGCGACAAGATGTTGGTGGGCTTTGATTTGAAGAAACAACCGGAGACCATCCTCAAGGCCTATGGCGATCCCCATGGCATCACCGCTCGCTTCAACCTGAACCTACTCACCCGCATGAACCGGGAACTCGGCACCAACTTCGATCCGGGGCAATTTCTGTTTTACCCAAGCTACAATCCCCACACCGGAGAGGTTCGCTCCTGTCTCGTCAGTTTGGTTGAGCAAAGCGTTTATCTCCCAGCCACAGATCAGACCTTCTCCTTTAACGCCTTTGAGACCATCGCCACCGAATTGTCTAAAAAATACAGCCTGCGCGAAATCGAGGCACTAGCTGAGCAAAGTGGGTTTCGTTTCCACACCCACGTTCTGGATTCAAGGCGGTATTTTTCCGATAGTTTGTGGGAGAAATAGCGATATCGGCTCCCACGCGTTTGCAACGCGTGAGGATCAAGTGCCAGAGTTTGTAACTCGTAGATGCCTCGCAGCCTGAAATGGCCACGCCGATAGTTTATGGGAGAAGTAGCGATATCGGCTCCCACGCGTTTGCAACGTGTGAGGATCAAGTACCAGAGTTTGTAACTCGTAGATGCCTCGCAGCCTGAAATGGCCACGCCGATAGTTTATGGGAGAAGTAGCGATATCGGCTCCCACGTGTTTGCAACGCGTGAGGATCAAGTGCCAGAGTTTGTAACTCGTAAATGCTTCGAAGTCTGAAATGGCCACGCCGATAGTTTATGGGAGAAGTAGCGATATCAGCTCTCACGCGTTTGCAACGGGTGAGGATCAAGTGCCAGAGTTTGTAACTCATAAATGCTTCGAAGCCTGAAATGGCCACGCCAGGAGAGCACCTTTCTTTTCTTACATGCCTCTGAACTCCCCCAACCCTCTCTCTTACGAAGAGAAAGGGCCTCCCACACCGCAAGGGCAATCTTTTTCTTCCCCCAGTTTCCAACTTTGATTTTGCCGTTTCAAAAAGACTGATTTCTTTGAGAGGCACCCATACATGCTCAGGTATGAATGGCTACCAACGATTTCCTCTCGCACCCCGTCCAAGAATGATAATTGCTCCTTGTTCCCTGTTGAAGTCTTAGCCGAATACAATTCGGCTCTACCAATTTGAACCCTGACCCCTGATCCCTGTCCCCTGTTTGATCCCTTACCCCCCCAAAAAATGAAACTCGATCCCGACTACCTCGAACTATGGGAAGACGACCTACTCGTCCGATACCCAGAGCCCGACCACAAAGCCAAAGACGAATATCGCAACTACTACGATCCCGCGCGCGATACCGTCAAGGAGTTTTATCGGCTGAACCATACCCACCAGACTCTTGATTTTGTGCAGGGAAAGCGCAAGCATTTTCTCTCCTTCCAGCAGCGGACCATGACCCTCTGGGACGCGGTGGAATTTCTCAATACCCTGGTGGACGATTCCGATCCAGACATTGACCTGGATCAAACCCAACACCTGTTACAAACCTCTGAGGCCATCCGTGCCGATGGGCATCCCGATTGGTTCGTCCTGACGGGTTTTTTGCACGATCTCGGCAAAGTCCTCTGCCTATTTGGCGAAGAGCAATGGGCTGTGGTGGGCGACACCTTCCCCGTCGGTTGCGCCTATTCCGACAAGATTGTCTATCCGGAGTTTTTCCAGTACAATCCCGACTACCCCCACGAGGTGTACTCCACCAAATACGGCATCTATGAGCCCAATTGCGGCCTCGACCAAGTGCTGATGTCTTGGGGACATGATGAGTATCTCTACCACATCATGAAGGACTACCTGCCCGAATCCGCGCTTTACATGATTCGCTATCACTCTTTCTATGCTCAGCATCGCGAAGAAGCCTACGACCACCTGATG
>JBCCCJ010000613.1:0-4507 GCA_039033615.1 Bacteroidota bacterium | reverse complement strand
TTTTGACCCAACCCTTCTTAGGAACACTCGAAAAATAACTTCCCCTTTTCGCGCCGTTATTTTTTTCCAGGTAGAGGAAGAAAAACCGAGTTTGGCGGGCCAAATGAGGTTTTTTTGACGAAGAACTGGGAAGAAAGAACAAGTGAAAGGGTCCAAGTTATTTTTTGAGCGTTCCTTAGGACGACTTATGTATCTGTTTGCGAGGAATGAATCTGTATGATAGAAAGACAAAAGATAGCGAGTAACGGAAAAACGGAGCGTGCGATTCTGGTAGGGGTATGTTCCAAAGACTTGACCTTTGAACGGGCCAAAGAAAACCTAGATGAATTGGCCTTTCTGACAGAAACGGCCGGAGGGAGAGCGATCCGTAGTTTTCTACAGCGACTCGATCGACCGATCAATTCGACCTACGTAGGCTCGGGGAAATTACTAGAAATCAAAGAAGCCATCATCGAAGGAGAAGCAGATATGGTCATTTTTGATGACGACCTTTCCCCTTCTCAAATGCGCAATATCAGCAAAGAGCTTGATACCAAAATACTGGATCGCTCTTCCCTGATCCTGCACATCTTCTCCGAAAGAGCCCAAACGGCGCAGGCACGGGTTCAGGTAGATTTGGCTCAGTACCAATACTTGCTTCCCCGACTCGTTGGGATGTGGACGCACTTGTCTCGGCAGAAAGGGGGCATCGGCCTCAAAGGTGCGGGAGAAAAAGAGATCGAAACGGATCGTCGGATCATCCGCCAACGCATCAGCCACCTGAAGAAACAGTTGGAGAAGATTGATCGGCAGGACGAAATCCGCCGGAAAAATCGCTCTCAATTTGTGCGGGTCGCGCTGGTCGGCTACACCAACGTGGGGAAATCCACCATCATGAATGTGCTCACCAAGGCGGAAGTGCTGGCCGAGAATAAGCTGTTTGCTACGCTCGATACCACGGTGCGCAAAGTATCCCTGCAAGGCATTCCTTTCTTGTTGTCGGATACAGTCGGATTCATCCGAAAATTGCCGCACCACCTCATCGAATCCTTCAAAAGTACCCTGGCAGAATCCAAGGAATCAGACATCATCATTCACGTGGTGGATGCTTCCCATCCTCGCTTTGAAGATCAGATGAAGAATGTGGAGGAAACCCTTCGCAGTTTGGGAATCGAGAATCGAACGGTTGTGACCGTATTCAATAAGATTGATCAACTATCTCCTGAAGCGCAAGAGCACTTAGAAACCAGTTGGTTGGCCAAAAACAACGCTCCAGCCATTGGCATTTCGGCGAAGGAAAGAAGAAACATTGACGAATTTCGAAACCTCTTGATCGAGCAATTGGTTGAGAAGTATACCGAGCGGAGCCATAAGGGGAAACTCCATCCTTTTTTGCAAGCTCACCAATATTATCAGTACGAAGACGCATAAATCCTTGAAAATATGAACGGAGAAGTAGTCAATCGCATCGCCAACAGCCCGATTGTTACCTTCAAATTGGAGGACATTCATCCCAAAGGAGAGCGGGTATTGATCGATCTCAAGGAGCAATTGTTTCATGGGATGATCCTACGGGAAAAGGATTTTCGCGCCTGGGTCAAAGCGCATGATTGGTCTCAGTATGCTGGCAAGCACGTGGCCTTGACCTGTTCCGTAGATACCATCATTCAGGTGTGGGCCTATATGTTGTTGGAGACCCGCCTTTTTCCCTATGCCGAAACGGTGGTGGTCGGATCGCTGGAAGAATTGGAGTTGGTCTTGTGGGAAAAAGCGCTGGATCAGGTCAATTTCGCCGAATTCGAAGGTCGGCCCATTGTGGTGAAAGGGTGCAGTGAAATAGACGTGCCAGCCCGAATTTATACCGATGCTACCCGGCGGTTGATGCCGTATGCAAAAAAAATCAGTTACGGCGAACCATGTTCTACGGTGCCCCTCTATCGGAAGAAATAAGGGATTTTTTTTAAAATCGCTTTTCAACCCTGCGGAAGCCTACCAGTCTTTTCCATGATTCTGGTGTGCCTCCGCCTTTTTTTTGTGATAGAATTTGCGTTTTTTCAAGGGAAAATTGAGACCCGAGAATCATTTTTTCATCCCAATTGTAATTAACAGCCCTCACCAACAAAACAGCACTTATGGGTTTATTTGATTTCATCAAAGGACAATTTATAGATGTCATTGAGTGGGTAGATTACTCCCGCGATGTCTTGATGTGGAAATTCCCTGATCAGGATAAAGAGATCAAAATGGGCGCACAATTGACGGTGCGAGATTCCCAAACCGCCATTTTGATCAACGAAGGCAAAATGGCCGACGTATTCGAAGCAGGACGTCATGAGCTCACCACCCGCAACATGCCGCTTTTGACCACCATCCGGTCTTGGAAGCATGGGTTTGAGTCTCCCTTCAAAGTAGATGTTTACTACTTCAATACCCGGCAGTTTACCGACAACAAATGGGGGACACCCAGTCCGGTAACCATTCCTGATAGCAAATTTGGACAGATAGAGTTTCGGGCCTTTGGTTCGTACAACTTCCGGATTTCCGACTATGAGGTATTCTTCAAAGAATTGGCTGGAACCAATCCGATCTTGACTTTGAGCGATATCGAAGGCACCCTGCGTGGCAAGCTGGTAGATCGCTTCACCGAGATCGTCGCTGAAATGGCAGCGAATGAGTTCTCCTTCGTACAGATGCAAGCCAACAAAACCGAGTTTGTCCAAGCGCTGATGCCACGCATCGCGGAGTACTTCTCCAGCTTTGGCCTGACCCTGACGGATTTCTCGATCCAGAGCATCACCTTGCCACCAGAATTGCAGGAGTACCTCCGCAAGAATACCCAGATGAACATGGTCGGCGACATGAACCGCTTCATGCAGTTTCAGGCCGCCAACGCGGTTCAGAAATCTGCGGAAAACCCAGGTGGCGGCAATGCCGGGATCGACATGGGAACGGGATTGGCCATGGGGCAGATGATGATGAATCAGATGAACCAAATGAACAACCAGCCCAACAACAATCAGTCGGGCGGTGGCGGCCAATCTGAGAGCAAAGAAGACATCATGAAATTGCTCAAAGATTTGGGCCAATTGAAAGCCGATGGCATCCTGACTGAAGAGGAATTTGCCGAGAAGAAGAAAGAACTGCTTTCCCGTTTGTAGGCGAAAAGCAATGAATCCGATACCAACCCGCAGAATTTTCTGCGGGTTTTTTGTTGAGGTGCCCAAAATGAAAATCTCATAGGTATCAGGGAGATTTGCTGACCAAAATTGACAATCTGTTAATTTGGACCTTGATTCATTCAGAAATCCTCAGTTTTGACCCCTCGGAAGCGGGAGTCTGGGGGCATACGGTTGCAAATTTTTCAATCCAGGAATAGGAAAAACCGAAAATTCGTTCTACATTCACAATAACAGAAAGGACTACGACTCACTTTACTCGCATTACTACTCTCCCCCCATTTCGATTACTATTACTCGCACCTATTGCCTGTGTCTCCCCGATACAGGCCTTTTTTTGTCCATAGATTTCTGAAGAAGGGGCGCTACCTTTACCGAGTACCTTCCTGAATCTTCGTATGGTCATTCCCCTCGATCTCCCTGACTCCCCACAAGTGGTGTTGGTTGCGCCATTGGATTGGGGACTGGGCCATGCTACCCGTTGTATGCCAGTGATTGAAGAGCTGATTCAGGCTGGTCATCAAGTGATTTTGGCAGGGGCTGGGCGTTCTCTGATGCTGCTGAAACGAGCCTACCCTCACCTACCAGCCCAAGAATTACCCGGATACCGGGTGAGGTACACGCGGGGGATCATGCAAGTACCGTACATCCTCGTCCAGGTCCCGCGCCTGCTTGGAGTCATAGGGAAAGAGCATCGGATGCTTCGGGGCTGGATTCGACAACACCAGATTCAATACATCATTTCTGACAATCGGTACGGACTGTGGGCAAAAGGCATCCCTTCGGCCTTCATCTGCCATCAATTGGCGGTGAAAGTACCCCTTCCTTGGCGTTGGCTACACCGACTGATCTACCACGTACACCTATTTGCGATGCGTCGCTTTGACCAGATTTGGGTGCCAGATCGGCAGGGAGCAGACAGCCTGAGTGGGGAGTTGAGTCAGTGGTTTGCTTTGCCTAAGAAAGTTCGCTTTGTAGGCGGCTTGTCTCGCTTTGAATCTCGCCGTATCCCGGCGGATTTTTCCTTGCCCGAACTGAAACAGAAACGACCAGACATCGCGGTGGTAATCTCTGGGCCAGAACCTCAACGAAGTTGGTTGGAAGCGAGCATTTGGGAACAGGCCAAGGAATTGACGCAATCGCTGTGGGTCGTAGGAGGCAAACCCGAAGCGCAACAGATCGAATGGCGAGGTACTCATGCCCGCATCCCTTTTTTGGCTTCCGATGATCTGCATCTTTTGCTGACAGAAGCGAAATGGGTGGTTTCCCGCTCTGGGTACAGCAGCCTGATGGATTATGAAGCGCTTGGTTTACAACAACTCCTCCTCATTCCTACCCCCGGCCAAACCGAG
>JBCCCJ010000612.1:0-4508 GCA_039033615.1 Bacteroidota bacterium | reverse complement strand
CTGCTCTTATCCGCGTCAAACTGAAGCTTTTCAACGAGTTGGCGGCTCTTGGTTTTTTCGGCGAGGGTGAAGGTTTGGGGGAGTTCTTTGGGGCGGTTGCGCAGGAGAAGGTGGTCGATGGCGCCTTCGTAGATGGGAACAGACTCTGTAGCATATAGGGTACGGGTATCGACATCGGTGTGGTGAATCTGCAAGTAGTCCTCAAAAGCTACCATTACTTTGTATTGAAGATCCATTGAATCAAGCCACATGTCGGACTGTTCCTCTCTAGCAGTGATCCGGAGGTTGTTTTGGTATTTCGTCAGGATGGTCCGGAGTCTCCTTAGGTCTGCGACTTCTGCAAAATCATAGGGTGCCTCCAGGTGATAATTCAAGGACTTAAACCCTTTTAGGTAATAGGTACGTGCTCGTTCATATTGCGCTACATTGGTCCAGACGACTCCTAGATTCATGAACTGATCCGATAAGAAGGGATGATTGTCAGGTAAGGTACGCTGCATGATTTTCAGGCTCTGGTCATAGTAATGTAGCGCCTGATCATGAGAACCTTTCGCAGTAAATAAGCTACCTAAATACCCATAAGCCTGAGCAATGTCAGGATGGCTTTCTCCCAGATAGGTTATGTCAATGTCTACTCCTAATTCGTGATATCGTTGAGCTTTTTCATACTGTCCCTGCCACCTAGATAGGCGTCCTAGGTTATGGTAGCTGATCGCTAGGTAGGGATGATCTTCTCCGTATAATTCTTTGAAAATATGGAGGCTTTTCTGGAAATGATCTTCGGCCTGCTGAAAATCTTGAAGCCTCATATGTAGCAGGCCTAGGTTGTTATGGATGAATGCCACTTCGACAAAAGAATGGCCGAAATTTTCAGTCCAGATATCCATGCTTCGCTGATAATAGATCGACGCCTTGGATATCTCCCCACGTTGCTGATATACGGTAGCAAGGTTCACATAACAGATGGCAATACTGGGATGGGAAATTCCCAGTTTCGAGGTGAATAGCTCAATCGCCCGTTGGTATTGAGGGATTGCATGGACAGGATCACGTAATTTCAAATATACATTTCCTAGATTTCCACAGGTTCTGGCCAAGCGCAATAGGTTCTGAGAAGAATCCCTGGATTGAATGTCCAGGCTTTGCTGGTAATAAGACACCGCTTGCGGGTAATTTCCCATTTTCATGCTGATAAGCCCCAGATTTGCATAGGGGCCTGCCAATCCGTTTTCTGGGACGGTTGTGGTCTGCTTTTTGATTTCGATGCTCTTTTCAAAAGCATGTTTTGCATCTTGGTACTGATTCAGATGCTGACTCTTGATCAGCCCAACCAACTCATAGGTCAGCGCTACTTCAAAGTGAACTTCCCCCCACTCTTTGCCAGCTATTTCTAACGATTGATTGGCTAGGTCTAGGGCATACATCGTTTCCCCTTGATTCAACTTGATTTCACTCTTTAGATTTAACATTCTGACCTGCCTCGAAAATAGCCGATCAATCTCCCCCATGTCGGACCATGCTTGCTCTGCACGTTGAAAGCAAGACCATGCCTCTGTGTAACGCTCGGTCTTGGTCATGTGGGCAGTGCTGTCAAGCCAATAATCGACCAACACTGTGTCGGATAACGTATTTGTAGCATCAGGAACCTCCATACGGAGATCGGATGCGTAACAGATATTTCGCCCATGAACCCCCGGATGATCATTTGACAGAGGGGGACTGATGGCCAAAGCATAAAGAAGTAGGCCAATAGGCAGGCAGACCCACAGCCAATAAAGTGGACGCAATTTCATGACAACAGGGGGTAAGAGGTAAGCGAGAATGGCACTGGAATATACCGATTTCCTGAATGGTTTTCTCGCACAAACCCGAGAGGCAGGGGGACTGCTATCTTCGATCTGACGGAGATCATCTGAGGGGGCGACTTTGCTCAATTCAGACTTCCCCTTTCGCAGAATCCGCTCCATCCTTTTCAAGGAGGAAGGGTTCAGTTGGCCCACAACCAAGCCACACCACTGGACAAAAGTCCGAATCCGTTTTTCAGAGCGTAAGCCTTCACCACCACGGCGGGTTGGCCACGAAGCCCGAGGTAGGGGGCCGGATTGTGGGTTGGGCTGGGGCTTCGACGGTTTTTTGCCTACTTTTTTGCCGACAAAAAAGTAGGTCCGTTGAGCTTGCGAAATCCCGCTTGCGGGAAAGGCGACGTCATGGTTGGGCAACAGAAAATCAACAAAAATTCGAGAAATGTCCAGTGGTGTGCAACCAAGCAAAAACAAGGACTCCTTACTTTATCTCACCCAATAACTCTTGTGCCAAATCTCGGTATAGACTGTTCTCAAACTTTGCAAAATCTTCTACCTGCTTTTTCACCGCATCAGTAGGTCCCTCCTGCCGCAACCGAATCAGCGTCCGATACCAATGGGCAGCTTCGGCATTGGGACCACCACGAACCTGCTCCAACGAAATCCGAGCCTCGGCAAATTCCCCCATTTGGAGTTGTATCATTCCCAGGCAGTAGTGATAAGTCGATGCCTGGCTGGGCGTTGGTTCAGGGTGTTGAGTGGACCAAGTTGCTAGCCTGACTAGTGCTTGATCATAGGCAGCGGCTTGATATAGGCTATCGACTTGTTGCCAAACGTTGGACACCGAATCAGATCCTCCCTGGGCCGGACCCGAACGGATGCTTGACTCCGATTTCAGTTCCGCAGGCAGTTCTGCATAAGCCAGATATAATTCCTCGGGGGTGCGGGAATCTTGGCCATTGCCGCGCAACAGATAGCCCACGCCCAGAATCAATACCACCGAAGCGGCCACGGCCCAAGGAACCCAGCTTGCACGCAGCGAACGCACCTTTCCTTCTCCCTCTGCCCGCATCACTGCTGCCAATTTGGCCTCCAAATCCTCGACTTCCGGTTCCTGAAAGGCCGCTTCGATCTCCCGTTGGAGGGCTACCTCCTGAGCGAGCTTCCCATCCGCTTCGATTTCCTGCTCAAAGGCTTGTTGTTCCTCGACGGTCATTTCGCTGCTGAGGTATTGGTCGATGCGGATGTGTTGGCGTTCGTCCATAACTGGTGATTCTGGCTCAGTTGGTCATTTCTGCATAACGCGGATCAGCTTTGATCAACTGGGTTAGCTTCTGCTTACACTGAAATTTCCGCTTCTTGGCGTAGCCATCACTGGCAAAACCCATCTCCTGAGCAATTTTCTTCATTGGCCTGCCCTCAAAAAACAGCCGCAGCAGCTTCTGACAATTCTGCCCCAGTTGCTGTATTTTCGCACGAAAAAGCTGATTTCGTTCGGTGCGCTCCAGTTCCGCCTCTACTTCGAACTCCTCTGCAAGGGTCTCGTCCTCCAGGGATTGTTCCGGGCGTTTCCCTCTGCGGCTCGCTTTCTTGAGCCAGATCTTCTTGCCGATCCCAAACAAAAAGGTTCCAAAGGCGCTGGTCAGCTCAAAATCTGGATCCTGGGCCTTCCGAAATAGCACCACAACGGCATCCTGAAAGACGTCTTGGGCATCCTCCTCTCGCCCCCCTCGGGTGCGTACGTGTTGCGCGAGCATCGGAAAAAAACGGGTGTACACCTCTTTCAGCACGATGGGATTGCGCTGCCGAACCCCTTCTAGATATTGGTCCAATTGCTTTTCCTGCTTGGGGCTTTTCATGAATAGCTTCTACATTCAGGAATAATCATGAATCGGTAAGTTCGGGGACTTTTGAACCAATCGCAAGCTATAATGGGGTAGGACAAGCTTGTCATCTGCTCGAAAGAACCTTGCTGGACAAGCGATGTTCCCTTGCTCTCCGCTTGGCGGGAGCATCGGGAGTTGGGAGGGGTAGGTGGCAGTCGCTCCGCGCCTGCAGGGCGTCTCCCCATCAATTGATTCTACCCAACTCCGCGCGTCGGTTTTTCGAGGCAGATGGTTGTTGAAAACTCGCGGCCCGATAGGGATGCGCATTTCGGTAGCCTAGCCTAAATGGTTATTGCAGGCGCGGAGCGACTGCCATTTACCCAAGCACCAAGAAAAATCAAGCCATTTTTGGTGATCCATCCTAACCATTTCGTGTCGACTGCAAAAGTGTCCTACACCTAGCTGTAATTTCCTCCTTCCCCCAGATGGCTTTTTTCATGTTTCTGACCGCAGATTTCCTCTTTCTGGGAACGCCACGATTCGTTTATGCCTTCAGGCAGGAAATGGGTACCCTTTTTCGAAAAAAAATGGTTCAACTACGAAAGTAGTGGAGTATTTCGATTTTGAGGCCCGAATCAATCGCTCATGGCGCAAGCCTTCACCACAACGGCGGGCAGGCCACGAAGCCCGAGGTGCTGGGGCGGCCAGTGGGTTGCATGGGGCTTCGGCGGTTTTTTGCATCCTTTTTTGCCGACAAAAAAGGATGGCCCGCGGCAGGCGACGTCATACTTGGTCAGTAGCAATTCAAAGCCGATTGGAGAAATGGTCAGGAGTATGATTTTTCCTATGCTCCACTAAGTGAGACTCAAAAAATAACTTG
>JBCCCJ010000611.1:0-4509 GCA_039033615.1 Bacteroidota bacterium | reverse complement strand
TCAACCCAATTGGCCTGACATTGAATACCGGGAGTTCATTGGCGGACCGAATTATGGCTATCTAGCCCACAAGAAAGCCTCCAAAGAAAGTGCCCATTTTCTGACTTCCGCCTGGATGAAGGAAAACGTATCAGATCGGGGGCCATTAGGTGCTTTGTACCGAGTTTGGGGGGACGGAAAGCAAATGGTACCGGGCGATAAAGTAGATTACTTCGGGCTAGCGGGCTACACCGACGAGGAATTGAAACAAATGGGATACGTGGTTTGGCTATCCGTGCAACCCAAAGGCTCCTGGTTGGGAGAAACCGACAACATCACCTTCATGAATATGCTGGGAAATGGGCTGCGGGCGTATGAAATAGGCAGCTACGGTGGCTGGGGAGGTCGAGTACCAACCCCCGCGCCTTCTGCTGGCGTGCCCCCCCAACACCAACCGCTCCCCCAAGGGAGGGAAGAATTCCCTGATTTCTTCCCCCAAGCCCAGCGTGATTTTGCCAATCGCCTAACATGGTCGGTTACAGACACCTATTCCGATGCGAATCACGAACCAGAAGTGGGCATCATGGGGCCCTTACACCTTCTGGCTTCTCCAGGACAAACCATCAAGCTGCACGGATTTGTTTCTGACCCTGACGGGGACAACCTCTCGGTGAAATGGTGGCAATTCCAGGTAGGTACGTATCCCGGCACAGTTGACATCTCCCATGCCAATTCATTGAAAGCCGAAGTGCTGATCCCCGAGGATGCCCTGGGAGGACAAAGCATCCATCTCATTCTAGCCGTAACGGATGATGGGACTCCAAGCCTCACCAGGTATCAACGCGTCATTGTCACCGTGAAAGCGGAATGATGAGTTTGTGGATACTACTGGACAAAAGTCCAAATGATGTCTTAATAGCGGAGCATTCACCACAAGGGCGGGTGGGCCATCCCGAACCGAATCGGGAAGGTGTTGGGGCGGCGATGAGCGCTGCATGGGACTTCGGCGGTTTTTTGCATACTTTTTTGCCGTCAAAAAAGGATGGACGGTTGAGCTTGCGAAATCCCGCTTGCGGGACAGGCGACACCTAGTTTGAACACCAGAAGCACAAGGCTCTTGTTAGAAAATGTCTAGGAGTATGCCACTACCCTCAAGCTATAGCGATTTTTCGCTCTGATTTACCCTCCCTTTACCTTATTTTACACAATGGACCTCCCTTCCTTCCATGAGCAGTGATACCTTGTGGCTCCAACAAACGTCATATGAAATCATCTCCACAGGTCCTCCTCTTTCTCATCGCTCTGCTTGTCGTCCCAATCTCAGAATCATGTGCCCAGGGGACTCCCCCGCCCGCTGATTCACCAGCCATAGAACGGTCGCTTACGACTCAGCTCAACCGCCTCAAGGATGCCCCTTTGGAAGAGCGGATTGCCCTGTACCACGCCTACAAACAACGCCATCCAGGCGCGAACCTGGAAGAAGAGATCAACCTCTATGGCTACAACTGCATGTGGCAAGGGGAGACCGAAGAAGCGCTGGCTTTTTTCAAACTCTTGGTCGAAGATCATCCCACATCCGCCAATGCCTATGACAGCTATGCGGAAGCCTTGATGAATCTCGGGAAGAAGGAAGCGGCCATCGCCAATTATGAGAAGTCCCTGGCGCTCGATCCCAGCAACTTTAACGCGGAAGACCAAATCGAGAAGATCAAATTCCCGGATAAGAAGCCGCTTTCTGAAGCGGAAAAATTCACCCTCAGCTTTGACCTCGACCCATACAAACGTGATCTGGACCAATTGGTGCAAGACATATTTGCCAACCACCCCAATCCAACCAAATTCACCAGCGAAGAAAACTGGAAACAGGTCCTGGAATCCAAGAAAGCCCTCCTCACCGATGAGACCACCTATGCAGAATTCTCCTGGCACTGCAATGAATTGGCAGCCCTGCTGAATTGTTCCCACTCCGGCATGTCAAGGTTTTGGAACGAGAATCGCATGCTTCCCCTGGAACGGAGATTCCCCCTCCAAACCAGGTGGATAGCAGGTCAACTCTTCGTCATCCACCCACTCAACAACGCGGATCTAGTAGAAAAAGGAGCCCAAATTCTTTCCATCAATGGGCAGGCTGTGGAAGCAATCATGGAGGACATATATCGGCACATTGTCTCCCAAGGCCACATAGAAACCGCCAAACGGCTGGAATTCAACCAATTTTCGACAGGCATGATCGCCTACAGCCTCGGATTCCCGCCCCATTATGAAGTAAGCATCCAGGGTCAGGATCAACCCATTCAGCTTGCGCCAGCTTCGATCAATCCTGATCCGGCGCGCGATCCGACCATCCGGGATTGTGGGGGGGATTTGTGCCTCAATTACCTGGATACGGAAAACAAGATCGCGCTCATGAGCATTCGATCCTTCAACTATTACGAACGCGGCAACTATGACGAATTTGTGCGCTTTGTGGATGTTCACCTGGCGGAACTCCTGCAGCATGAGACCGAACATCTGATCATTGATGTGAGAGGGAATGGAGGAGGCTCCCCCGAGTCCAGTATCTATCTCTTGAGACATTTGATGAAACGTCCCTTCGTGTATGCTTCCAAGGCGGACTTTCCTGGCAAAACCAAAGCTGAACCATCCGAACAATTGCAACCGCTTGCCCCCAATCGCTTCGACGGGAAGCTCTATTTCCTGATAGACGGCAAGGGCAACTCTACCACCGGCCACTTTATGTCTTTGGTCAAACAGCACCAATTGGGTCCCATCATCGGGGAAGAACTGGGCTCCAATCAATTCTGCAATGCCGGCATGAAACGACTCCGCTTGAAGCATACCAAGCTTGAATTTCACGTAGCCAACAATACCCATATCTCTACGGCTACCTCGCTGCCAGACGAAGTGGGCATCCTTCCCGATCACGAGGTAGGCCAATCCATTGATGAATATTTCAGCGGTACCGATGCGGTGAAGGACTTTGCCATTGACCTGATCAAGCAACAGACCAATTGGACTCCCGCTTCTCCCTACCACTCCGATTACTATTTGGTAGCACATGATTCCATTCGGAAAGAATTGTTGCAAATCCCCCTCTCTTTTGCTCCGGATTTGAAGCTGCGTGGCCTGGAGGACCTGAGATTTCTCGCCGGCTGGAATGATGTGAATCGCCCTGATTTTTGGTCGTATGCGTTTGCCTGGAATCTCGTTCAGGAGGAAGCAATGCCTACCTCTCAAATCAAAGAAAGCCTGGAAACCTACTTTGATGGATTGATGGGCATGGAACGCATCTCTAGGGAGAAAGGCCTGCCGATGACCAAGGCCGAACTACACGAAGTGGAGCGGCAGACTGGAACCACCAGCTATCAAGGCAGCATCACCACCTTTGATGGGTTCTTTCAGCAGCAAATCTTCACCTTGAATGTCCAAGCCGAGCGCGTACGCTGTAAAGAGTTTGGCAGATCCGTGATTCTCTTCCGCTGCTCCCCCCAAGGGTTTAATTCCCCCGTTTGGCAGGAATTGAATCAGATCAGGATTCCTCAGGACATTTGTACGGACTGAGGATGGCCGGTCCGTTCAGAAAAAATATGCTCCTTTTTGAATGGATATAGGCATAGCCTTCACTGCAACAGAGCGTGGGCCACGAAGCCCGAGGTAGGGGGCTGGATTGAGTATTGGGCTGGGGCTTCGGCGGTTTTTTGCATCCTTTTTTGCCGACAAAAAAGGAGGGCCGGTTGAGCTTGCGAAATCCCGCTTGTCAAAGATACCGCCGAGCGGTGCAGGACAGGCGACACCTAGTTTGGACACCAGAAGCACAAGGCTCTTGTTAAAAAATGTCTCAAAGTATGTGTTTGCGTTTTACTGAATCATTAGACACTCCGTTCTTACAGGATCTCACCACAGACAAAGAAAAAATCAGATGGCACAGCAACCTCTCCTCCCCCCGTTTTTGGTCTTGCTCCTCCCGCTAATATGCCTGGGATGTCAACCAAACATCCACCAGGAATCAGAAAAAGGAAGCCCACCTGTTATCCTCGAAACACCTCCCGCCGTGATCTATCGTTCCACCGACCTGGGCATGACCTGGTCGTCATTTGCGGAAGGCCTCCCCGCAGACGCCACCCTCAGCGGAATCAAACAAGCGGGCAAAATCCTCTATGTCTCGACCGATGATCACGGCATCTTTTTGTGGGAAGAGGCGCAAGCTTCCTGGCAGCCATTGCCGACTGATCAACTTGCCGAACTCGACATCAATTGCCTCGAAGTCGATCAGAACCAATTGGTGATCGGCACCTTGCGGAATGGCATCCTCGTTTCTGATGATGCTGGGAAAAATTGGCGGCAGGCAAGCATAGACCTGGAGAATGTCCCCATTCGGGCCTTCATTCGATTCCAAGGGAAATTATACGCAGGCACCGATTCGGGCATTTTCCTATCGCTGGATATGGGTAAGACTTGGTCCCATGGGTACGGTCCGAGGAGAACCATCCCATGGGCGCGGCGTTCAGGACGGCTTTGGTGGCCCAGCCC
>JBCCCJ010000610.1:0-4513 GCA_039033615.1 Bacteroidota bacterium | reverse complement strand
CGTTTGCATGATGATCACCCACCAATCGAAGGAAGGATGGACCAACACATTTTTTGTTCCCTCTATTACCCACTTTGTCTCTTCGATGGGGACCACCGGCACCATCATGGGCGTTTCCCGCTTTCTGAAAGAGAAGAATGCGGACATTCAAATTGTGGGAACCCAACCCACCGATGGTTCCCGCATTCCGGGCATTCGTCGTTGGTCTCCGGCTTTTTTACCAGCCATTTATGAAGCGAGGCGAGTAGATCGGATCATCGACGTCAGCACTGCTCAGGCGATTGCCATGACCCGCCGCTTGGCCAATGAAGAGAGCATCCTCGCAGGCATGAGCAGTGGAGGGGTCATGACCGCAGCGCTACAAGTCGCTTCGGAACTCGAAGAAGGCATCATTGTGTCGATCGTCTGTGACCGGGGAGATCGGTATTTGAGTTCTGAGTTGTTTGAAAATCTCTCATGAGGAATAGGAACCCTTGTGTAGCGTGGGAAAATCTGGATCAGGCCCAAACTTCAGCCTAAGCATTGCCGCAGATTCCTGAATTGGCTCCCCTCATGGCGGCGATTGAGGAAGTCCAGTCTTTTCCCCATTTTGTCCTCAAATCTTGATTCATGGCAGATTCTTCCTCCTACTGCGAATTCACTCAGACCCTGGATCCCTTCCACGTCCATCGGGTGTACCACGATACCCAGTATGGATTTCCGTTGACCGATGACAATGAATTGTTCGGACGTTTGATCCTGGAAATCAATCAGGCGGGACTATCCTGGCTGACCATTCTGAACAAGCAGGAAAACTTCCGAAAGGCCTATGACGAATTTGAAATTGAAATCGTCGCCAACTATAGAGAGGCTGATTACGAACGACTCCGCAATGACGCAGGCATCATCCGCAATCGGCTGAAAATCCAGGCCGCGATCCACAACGCACAGCAAATTATTGGCTTGCAGGAGAAATATGGCTCCTTTATGGCTTGGCTTGACGCCAATCATCCCTTGGACAAAGCAGCTTGGGTCAAGCTATTCAAAAAGACCTTTCGCTTCACCGGAGGAGAAATCACCCATGAATTCCTCATGAGCACGGGATATCTGCCGGGGGCTCATGAAGCGTCCTGTCCCATCTTTGCCAAAATCAGGGAATTGTCTCCGCCCTGGCAACAGAAGTCTTGATTGATTGATCGCTCCAAAGCTCATATTGCTGGCGAACCGATGAGATGATACATGAAACTCCCTCCACCGAGCCGGCAGAGGGAGATGATGGTACACGTTGCAGGAATAGGGCTACCAACTGCCGAAGCGAAGACTGACACTGCTGAATGGCCCGGAAAGCTCTTGATTGGTCAAACCCACCTGATTGATCCCGGAGACAAAGCGATAGCCGCCGCCTACGCCAAACCGCATCCAATTGGTCAACTTGAATTCTACTTCAACGTTGGGCTGAATGACCCAGAAGTCGTCAGAGACGTTGCCGGATTCCTTGGTGGCTTCTGCGCCTCCGTAGCCGCTCAAGAGGGAGAAGACCAGACTGTTGTTGTCCTCCTTGCTTTTCCAGTCATATCCGACCACAACGCCACCGTAGCCGAGGCCATATCCGCCATTGGTTGGCTCATTGCTGATGCCGTATCCGGCTCCCCCAAGGAAGATCGAAGGAGTCAGGTATTTGCCACCCATCGCGCCTGCTCCGATGGCCCACTGCCCATGCATAGTAGAATTGAGTAAGGTGATTTTTCCGAAGGCGGGAGTTTCTGTTTTTCCATGCTGTGCGTGGAGAGAAACGGAGAAAAACAAGGCGATCAAGCTGGTGAAAACTAAGCGAAAACGTTTCATGATAGTGGGATGTTGGTAAGTGGAACTTGTTTCGTTTTCCCAAAGAAACGGCGCTTTTTTTGGAGAGTTCAAGGGCTGGGATATTTGACAAAGGATCTGGGACAGTTGTCAAGAATATGCCCTCATTTGCTCATATTCGAGCTTTTAGGGATGGGATATAGGCCCTGGAAACGGGAATGATGTGGTCGGTTCCGCGTAGGCTAAGGCTCAACCCTTGGGCATTGCCGGAGACTTCTTTCAGGTGTTGGAGGTTGACAAAAAAGGCGCGGTGGCATCGAATGAGTTGATCGTCTGATTCCACTTTCTGGCCAAACTCTTTGACCGTGGAACGGATCCGAAGCGTCGGCTGATCCAGGAGGTGAATGTTGAGGTAGTTTTTGTCGGATTCGGCGAAGAGAATATCAGAGGGGGCAACTTCCTGCTCTCCCAGAATCAGGGTCATTTTTCTGCTTGATGGCAACGGTGATCCCTCCTGTGGATCAGAAACTGGAGGGGTGGTGGGAGGAGAAGAAGAAGGAGTAATTTGCGCGGCTTCTGTCAAGTGTTGTTTGAGCCATTTGTTTTGCTGACGCAATACGTGGATGCTCACCGGAATGGCCCCGATCAGCACGGTTGAGAACAAAGAATTGAACAAGGTCCAGGCGGTGAAAGGCAATTCCATGAACCAGACCGTCAGCACATAAATGACCAGAGCAATGCTGAAAAACTGCCAGAGGTACACCGAGATTTCATGCTTGACCTTCCATTGTTGCTCCAGTTGGGGCGAAACCAGTCCTTGAACCAATAGAATGTTCGCCACCGCAACCAGAAAGGTCGCACCGCCAAACAAGCAGGCATAGCCTATTTGCTGTTCCCAACCGCCTTCGACTTCTCCAAACAAGGCAAACCACAGCAAGACAAACCCGCTGATGAATCCAATGGTCGGCAAGGATTCCCGTAAGGTGGAACTGTAGGGAAAGGCGAGTTGGAGACGACGTCCAAGAGATTGTTTATCGGAAGGGGAAACCATTTCTGCACGTTTGGGCGCAAAAGATACGGAAGTAGAAAGTAAGTTAGGAAAGCATCAACTTTTCCTCCCTGTTAAGTCCCACCTCCTCGATTTTTCTCATGCTACCTTCTCGCTTGATCCCTTGTCTCCTTGGTCTGCTGCTCCTGTGCCATGCCTGTAGGACCGTACCGCCTCCAACCTCTCCGCCTCAGGCAGATATTCCCGGCGCGACCCTCCATGTCCCAACCAGTATCCTGACTCAGGGGCCTGGCCATCATTGGTTTGGCTACTATGACAAATTACAATTTGATCCCTCTGGACGCTATGTCTTGGGGGCGCAAGTCGCGTTCGAAGGGCGTTCTCCCCGGCCGGATGACACCATTCGAGTGGGCATGATTGACCTGCAAGCAGAAAACCGCTGGACCGAATTGGGGACCTCCGTGGCCTGGAGTTGGCAACAAGGCTGTATGCTGCAATTCATCCCCGGATCAGCTTCTCAGGTCATTTGGAATGATCGCCAGGACGGGCAGTTTGTGAGCCACATCAAAGACATTTTCACTGGAGAGCAGCGCACGCTACCTTTTCCGATTTATACCCTGAGCCCGGACGGCCGGACGGCTCTCTCCGTCGATTTTGGTCGAATCAACGACCTGCGACCGGGCTATGGTTATGCAGGTCTGCCGGATACGTATGGCGATGAAATGGCCCCAAGTGAATCAGGCATCTTTCGCTGCGACCTCGAAAGCGGGGAAAAGCAGCTGATCATCTCCCTCGCGGATATGCAGGCTCGCGCCAAGCCATTGGGAGCGGATGAAGCCTTCCAGGAATTGCTGACCGAGAAAAACTGGTTCAACCATTTGCTGTTCAATCCCGATGGCAGTCGATTTGTGTTTTTACATCGTTGGAAAACGCCTTCCAGAAGCCGGGGCGGTGGGTTTGCGACCTTGATGTGTTCTTCTGATGTGGAAGGAAAGGACATTCGACTGGTAGATCAATCTGGCTACACTTCCCATTTCATCTGGCGGGACAAGGAACATCTGATGATGTGGACCCGACTGAAGGAAAAACCTGGGTTCTTCTTGGTGAAAGATGATGGCTCCGGGGAAGGTCTGATTCAAGGCGAAGGCATCATGACCCAAAATGGGCACAATACCTATTTACCCGGCAATGAATGGGTGTTGAATGATACCTATCCCGACAAAGATCGGATTCAGCACGTGTATCTGTTTCACCTGCCTACCCAACGGCGGATTCCCATCGGAGATTTTTATGCAGATCCCACCTATAAAGGGGAGTGGAGAGTCGATACCCATCCGCGCTTCTCCCCCGATGGCAAACAAATCGTGATTGATTGTCCCGTAGGAGAACAAGGTCGCCAATTGGTCTGGATGGACATTTCGAAGATCGTGGAGGCAAGCGAGTGAAGAAAAAGTCTAAATAGCTTGATGAAAGGAAAAGCTGCGCTACCTGTTGAGTCCTACTTGACGGAAGGGAACTACCGAGCCTCTGGTCAGGAATTGCCACCGCAAACAACCCCAAAAAACGAGGTATTTGGAAAGGATTGCCAAGATGTTTTTTTTGACCCCTAACCCCTAACCCCTACCCCCAAACCCAGAACCCCAGACCCCAGAACCCAGAACCCCGAAATCGGCATCCATACCCACAACGACAGTGGCACCGCTGTCGCCAACTCCCTCGCCG
>JBCCCJ010000609.1:0-4522 GCA_039033615.1 Bacteroidota bacterium | reverse complement strand
CGTATTCTCTACTTTCACTCACTTAGATTTCATTTCAATCATGGAGAAATTCTTCGACGAATTCTTCGACACCTACCAGAGGCTTTGTGTCCTTTGGGAGGAACAGGAAGAGAAAATGACCCAAGACCTCCTGAGTAAGTTGCTTAGTCAAAGGATGGGCAAGCCGATTGGTCAAGGTACCATCTGCAAACTTCTTGCTAGGTCAATCAAAATCACGAAACGATACCGAAGGGCATTGGCAGAGATGAAGTTGATGGTCCAGGAACAGGAGCAAGGGGATGCTGAAATCCCGGCAGCTAGTCTGGTGGATGAACAGCAAAACGCCTGGGAGAAGCGGGTAGAAGCCATTCTGAAGGATGTGATGCTCTCCTCTGCTCCCCCCTCCCCTGCGTCGTGCATCCGCATCGTCCTACCGAACCTGCGTGCCTTACCCAAGCTGACCAAATATTGTTCAGCGCTTTCGGCAAGCGGCATGCGGGTAGAAATCGTCTTCCTGACTTTGTAATCCTCTCACATCCAACTCATTCCCAAGCCTCGTAGTGGATTGGCGCGGGCAGCTTTGGCCCGATTTTCCGCAGCCTGGGTTTGCTCCCACCATTGCTGGTAGCCTTGTTGGGCTTGCTGGATTTGGGAGAGGCTATTGAAGCCAGAGGGATTGCCTCGCCGCGTACCGAGTACCGGGGCGCGGGAAGGATGCATCAGGTGTATGAATGCTTCGGAGCGAATTTCGGAGCGGCGAATGGCCTCAATCAACCAGAGAGCCACAAGTCCAACCCGGACACTGTCTGGCTGATAGGTCGTCAGCGGATGGTGGGGATAGACGTGGATGTAGGTAGAATCTGTACCGATTTCCAGTAAGCTGGGAATGTCTTCCCAGGCCATCTTCGGCAAAAAGGCCCATTCCCACTGGTCGGAACGCAGGATGCCGATCACCTCATGAATGGGGACCACCTCATGCATTTTTTCGAATCGCTCCGGATCTGGTGGAGGAATCGGGGCCAGAATGAGTTCGACTTGTTGGGAATCGACCTCCTGGAGGTCGGCCTGATTGAGGAGGGTACCGCCTCCTTCGGCTAGGGCTTCCTGAAAATACACTCGCTCCGCTACCACATAGTACTGGTAGCCCGGCTGAGTCGCAATCTCAAAGGTACAATTCCCTTCTAGCGAAGTCCATTGGCTGTCAACCAGCATCGCGGCTTGCTCTCCAAATTGTTGATACAATTTCACCTTGGCACTGTCCAGCCCTTGCTCCGTTTGTTGATCCTGGACCTGAATATTGACCCAGTGCGGAAGGGGGCCGCCACAACTGGTCAGCAGGATCAACAGACCCGTTAAGAAGGGGAGGAGGCCGATGCGGAAAAATAGACGTGCCATAGGATGGGCTTCTTTTGAACAAATATCATAAAAAAACGCCACTACCGGGCAGGCAGTGGCGTGAATCTTTTTGTGGAGGGGGTTACTTCCCTTTGAAGAAGCTGGCGATGAACAGCAACGCTACTGCTCCTACCAAAGCCGTCAGGAAATACGCAATGTTGCCACCGACGATTTGGACATTGAAAACCCGAAGCAAAGCGCCTCCCAGGAATCCGCCGACAATGCCGATGACGACGTTGCCAAGAAAGCCAAAACCACGGCCTTTCATCAGTTGGCCGCCTGCCCAACCAGCAGCGGCTCCGATCAGAATGTAAACAATGAGATCAACGATCATAGGATGAGTTGTTAGGTGAACAGGGTATGGGAGAAAGAGGGAGAGACCCGCGTCTCAGTTGGAAGATGCGGGAAAAAAGGGAGAATGTCAATGGGGAGGAAAGAGGAAAGCAACTAAGGAGTACCTGGGAATCACCGATTTACGACTTTCAACTTGGTCCAGAGGAGTCGAAATCCGTTGCGATATACCTTGCCGAGATAACTCATGATTTTATCCGGCGTAGTATCCAATTCTCGATATAGCAGCCATTGTTGCAGCAAAAACACGACGATAAAACACAACAGCGTTCCGTAGACCGCTCCGATGACGCCCCAAGCCTGAATGAAAAAGAGGTTCACACAGAAATTGAGAACCATGCTTCCCAGCATGATGTAGAAGCTGACCTTGGCCTTTCCCAAAACATCCATGACCGTTCCAAACTGACGGGAAAAGGGAACGAATAAGCCATAGAGAACGACCAGTTGAAGGATGGATACAGCATCTTGATAGGCGTCCCCGGCAATGATTTGCAAGACCCAGGAGGGAAATAGGAAAATGAACAACAAGACCGGTATGACCATGGCAAGGATGACCCCAACCGATTTTTCATACGTTCGCTTCAAGGATTCTTTGCCGGCTTTTTTCCATTGGCGGGTGCTTTGCGGGAAGACAATGTCGGCCATGGATTGGGTGGGAACCTCCGCGAGGTTGTTGATTCGGACGGTGGTGCTGTAACTCGCTACGGCTACGGGAGACACCAATACCCCCAACATCAGCTGATCCATGGTTTTGAGCACCATGGTGCCTACCCTGGTTCCGGCGACGAACTTCCCAAAGTGCAGCAACTTCCAAAACCAGCGCCAATCCGGCCGCCAACTCAGGTGGAGGTATTGCCAGCCAGTTGCTATGGCGATCACTGCCCCTGCGCCGCAAGCGATGGCCTGCCAGATCACCAATTGTTCCAACTGGTAGTGCCCCTGTTGCGCAAACCAGATGAACAAAACGTACCCAAAAAATACACTTTGCCGGGTGAGGCCACTCCAAAAGGTTCCCTTGAATTGGAGGTGCGCCTGTTGCAGGAAAATGAACTGATGAAAGGGGATGAGCATAAACAAGCTCAACAAATACCATTGCAACATGCCCTGCAAACTAGGGAGGTCCCATAGATAGGGATGCAGCCAAGCGTAGCCCCCGACCAAAAGGGCCAAGCAGATCGCCAAGAGGAAATTGAGAACGAGAGATGTGGTTTGAATGCTTCGATCTAGGTCCAATCTCTCACTGAGATTGAGATAGCGGATCAGGGGTTTGCGCAGGAGACCTACCTGCCCTTCTTCTACAAAGGTGGTGATGACCAAGAAGATGGACCAGATCCCAAAATCGGTTTTGCTCAGCCCTCGGATCAACAGGAAAAACGCCGCAAAGCGAAGCACCTGAATCGACCCTCTCTCCAAAAGAGTGTAGATACCGGAGCGTAGCCAATACGGGTTCTTGGTGAACATCATCTCTTGGTTCTCCTCATCAGCAACCAGAGGGTCTGACCGATGATATATAGGTCTCGCCAGAAGCTCGCTTCCTTGGCGTAATTCAATTCCAGTGCTCGTTGGTCGGCTGAGGATAAGGAGGCATTCAATCGTCGGGCTACTTGCCAACTTCCCGTGATGCCTGCAGGTGCCAAAAACCGTCCTACCCACTCATCTGTCGTCAACTGCTCCGCTTCCTCCAACAACAAGGGACGATTGCCTACCAATGACATTCGGCCTTGTAACACGTGGACCAACTGCGGCAGCTCATCCAAATTGGTCCGTCTAAGCCATCTGCTGAATCGGTGTTTCTGCTTATGCTTAGATCGCAAGGTGCGAAATTTATAGAAACGAAACACCTGATATCCTGCGCCAGCTCGCTCACTTACCTCAAAAATGGGTCCTTCTTGACTGAATTTCAGGGCCATAGCAATGACCGCTATCAAGGGAGCGGCCAAGATCAACGCAAGACTGCCCAATATCACATCCAACAACCGCTTTGTGAACGGCATCTGAAAGCTTGATCGAGTTTCTGCCCCGCTCTCCTTTGGGAGGTCCGCGCGGTATGAAATCAGAAAAGGCAACCGAATCTGCAACGCTAGCGGCATCAGCGGCAGTTCGTAGCATTCATCTACGCCTTTTGCCAACGCCTCTCGCTTTTGTTCCTTCGTCAACTCTTGGGAAATCAAGAGGAAAGGCAGATGCCCCCAAGGCGTGAGCGTGCGAATCAGTTCCATGACTACCCAGCCTTCTCCATCGGATAAATGCCAATCGCACAAGATCCAACGGGGCCGCTCTGGGGAGTGTGGAGGGAGGTTGCTCAGCCATCGGTAGGCCCGAAACGCGGAAGTCTCCGAATGAAACTGCTCAGAGCCAAGGTCTTTAACCTCATGGAGAAATTGTTTGCCGATATACAAAAACGGACCTATCTCATCCAGGGTAGGAGGCTTCGTTTCCCAGACAGGAGTTGTGGACCGCTGTATGGGGGTAGGTAAGGCCGAAATAGCAGAGCTGGCGGGCGAATCAGAAAAACGCTTTAACATGGAATTACATCAAATCTCTCGGGCCAAAGCCCGCAACACAATGGATGATCACTTCCTGCAAATCAGGAAGCAACCGCAACAGAATTGGGTAGCGTTTGCCTAATACTCGTAAGAATGGTTTCGGGGTTAAAAGGTTTGAGTTGATAATCGTCTGCGCCGGCATCCAGACACCGTTGTTTGACCAAGGGCCTCTCGTAACCAGAAAGAATGATCACCGGAATATCTGCGAAGTAGCCACTCGACTTGACTTGCTGAAGCAGGCCAAACCCATG
>JBCCCJ010000608.1:0-4525 GCA_039033615.1 Bacteroidota bacterium | reverse complement strand
ATTTCGCAAGTGAATGGCTCATCCTTCAAATTCTCCGCCGCCTGTTCGTCGCTCTGATAAGCAGCGAGAGCATCAGGCGAATGAGCGGACTTTTTTGGCCTGGTTGCGCACCTCTATTTCTCTGATTGGATTTGGATTTGCGATCGCCCGCTTTGGTCTTTTTCTGCAACAGGTGGACGCGACCCAAAGCGCTACCACCATTCCTTCGGTTGTCAGTTCTCGTATTGTGGGGATTGGCCTAGTGGGCTTTGGCGTATTCTCAATTATTTTGGCAGCGTGGCGCTACAACCAAGCCTTTATGCAAATTGAAGATGGCCGCTACAAGCCAAACCGCTGGGCAATTTGGCTGCTCTCTGGCATGGTAACCTTGACCTCGTTGCCGTATTCTCCGATGTGGTCCAATTCTCGGGTGCGGTAGTAATAGAGCTTGTCCAGGACGTTGAAGTGGAAAAAATGCGGCTCATCGTCCATATTCTCTGCCGTGTGATTGGGCACGATGTCGATGATGACGGCCATATTCCGGTCGTGGCAGGCTTGTACAAAGTCGCGGAACTGGTCTCGTTCTTCGCCTGGTTCGTCTCCTTTCCCTCTGAATTTGGACTCGATGGCAAAACAGTGCGAGGTCCGATACCCCCACTGGTAGTTTTCTTCAGCAATGCCCATTTCCTGCATGAAAGGATCGGCTGCGAAAGAGGCTTTCCACACCTCATCTGGGTAGTGCATGAACTCCTGCACCGGCTGGAGGTGCACCACATTTACCCCCAAGTCTGAGAGATAATCCAACCCAATCGACTTGCCGGCTTTGTTTTTCAAGCCCGTTCTGCTCATGCCCACCAGCGTACCTTGGGCTTCTTGCTCAATCGGTAACAAATCCGTGAAATCTTGCACGTGCACCTCGTAAGCGATGACATCCTCTAGCGCTGGAATGCCATCGGCTAAGGGACTGGCAGGCGTGGTGTTGCTCCAAACGCGACTTCTGCCCCAAGCATCCATATTGACTCGGGCATAAGGATCCGAGATGTGGGTAGGTTCCGTTTCAAAAAAGTGATTGCCGGGTTCATCCGGGCCGTGCACCGTGAAATCATAATATACGCCCTTCAAATCGCCTTCGCCAGTCCATTCCCAAACGCCCTGCTCATCCCGCACCATCTCAATGGTTTCGAAGGCCTCTTGAATGGTGGCTTCTCGATAGAGGTATAACTTGATCTGTTTGGCCCGAGGAGAAAAAATGCGAAAAGTGGTCTGAGAACCGTCTTTGCTGATATTTGCGCCCAATTCCTTGTCAGAATACAATTTCCGAAACCACCCATCAAACGAACACCAGCTTTTCAGGCGCTGTTGGGGAATTTCTACATAATAAATGCGGCCGATATCCAGGTCTTCGCCCGGGATCAGCATGCCTTCCTGCTCGGTATTGGGGAGGAAATCTGCCAGAGGAATGACCGTTCCAGCGGCATCGGTGAGGCGATATGCGTCAGGCGAAAGGGGACGTGGGTATCCGTCGGTCCGGATCCAAATGCTGCGAGAGTTGTGAATTTCAGCAGCGAGAAGGGGAGGCGTCATATTGGGAAAGGCAATTAAATTGGAGCCAATGGTATTGGTGGCCGAACCAGGAGGAGCCAACCATTCCCCCTCGTTGATGCGGAATTTGAATTCAGCCCGTGGAGGAATCTGCTCAAAGGTAGGGTTGTGGACCATCAATTTCCAACGCGAAGGCGTGATTTTCCTGAGCTGCCACGCTGCATCGTCCATCTCCTGACTCCAATTGCGAAAACTTCCGGTCACCACCACTTGCTGGGGAGCTGCTTTGCCGTACACTTCGGCATCGAAAAAAAATCCCGTGCTATCCCCGATTTGTTCAAAGCCCTGGACCCATCTGATCGCAGATGTTTGGCCCAAGATGAAAGAAATTGGGGAACATATAAACAAAATAGTTATATATGAGTTCTTGAATATGAAATTGGGAATTTTTTTGGGAAAAGCTGAAAACGATTTCTTCATGAGTCAGTTGGTGAAATGGAGAAATGATATTACGGAAAAGCGTCTCACTGAACAACTGAAATAGCAACTTGGATATTCTTACGCATATCTGCTCCGGCTTGGCTGTTGCAACAGTCGTTGCTTCTTTGGTCCGATGTCGTCCTTTGCAAAAAGGGGTGATTTTGTTCGCAGGAGCCCTGGGAGGAGCCTTTCCTGACATAGATGCAGTCAGTTTGTGGTCCGGCTTTGATGGAACGATTGGGACATGGTTCGGGCTGGAACACAGTGGAAGCGAGATCTATTCAAGTACGTTTTGGTACTCCCATCACGTATTTTTTCACTCCATTCTCGGTGCATTGCTGGTGAGCAGCTTGATCTGGGCCTTGGCGGGGTGGATCTATTGGAAACCCCTCCGACAATCGCCGCGCTATTGGTGTGGCATGCAATACCTCGGTCCCTACAGCTATTCTTTTTTCTTCGGCTATCTCTTACACCTGATGGGAGACTTGCCGACACCTGAAGGCAGTTGGGGAGGAATCGCCCTTTTTTACCCTTTGAAAGCCTTTTTTGGAGGCTGGGGAGCTACCTGGTGGTGGAATAATTACGATATTTTCCTGATTCTTTTCAGCTGTGTACTCGTGAATGTGCTCATCATGGTGGTGCAACAGCGGTTGTGGGAAAAGCAATTGAAATGGCTGCCTCTGCTGGTATTTGTGGGTTCGCTCACCCTGATTGGGCAGCAATTGAATCGCCGTCAGGTAGATTTCAACCAGCACAGCTACCAGGAAAAAGAGCGAATCTCCCTCGAAATCCAACAGGAAATTCTCCCTCCCGGCGTGTACAAAACCATGCGGAAGGTGGACGAAGCGTTGCCAGTGTATTTCTAATTGCGTAGCTTGGAAATCCGCTCATCTTCCACCTCGCTTACATGCCGTATCTCTCTTTGGACTTAGAAATGACTGGCCTGGAACCCGGCTGGCACGAGATCATTCAAGTTGGTGCGTGTCTGTACAATGACGAATGGGAAGAACAGGGCCGATACCTGCAAAATGTCTATCCACAGAACGAAGAGGGTTATTCCCTTCCTGCACTGGAAGTACATGGCTTGACCATGGAAGAGCTAGAGGAAGCGCCGATGGTCCATGAAGTGCTGCCAGCCTTTGAGGTCTGGATTCTGGAGACTTTGGGGCATGCTCCCAAGCACATGTCCGGGCGTGACAAGGGGCAGATCCTGCGGAATACCTATATCTGTGGGCAAAGTGTGATCAATGACATCAATTTTCTCAAGGTCGCTTATCGCGAAGAGCACTTCAAATGGCCCTTTGCGAACGCCCTGGTAGATTTACATACCCTAGCCTATTTCGTATTTCCGGTATTGAAAAAGATGGGAAAACAACCGCCCACTTCCCTCAGCCTGGGAGCCATTGCTGGCTTTTTTGGGTATGAGCGGGAAAGCGAGGAGCACAACGCCCTCGAAGATGCGGTCCTCACTGGCAAATGTCTGAAAGAGCTGTTTCGTTTTCGCGATCAATTGTCTCTGGCGTAGGAAAATGGAGTTCGGGAAACCGACCGTTTTTCGCAATTATTTTTGGACTGGGTTATTCTGTCTGGGAAGAAAGTACGGGCCTCGCAAAGTTTGGCAGGCTATTTGTGCATTCCCTAACAGACACGCTATCAATGGCTATGGAAAATAACAAACAAAAGAACCTTGCCTGGATTGCTGTATCTGCGATTAAAGAAGAAGAACACAAACGAGGACAACTACTCATCACGCCCCAATTAGTGGAAACCACCATCAACCTGATGATGAACACGGTGCGCAACGCCCGCCGCCTCCGCTAAGAGTTTCCTCCACCCTTTTCGAACCGCCGCCCTGCTGGGTGGCGGTTCTGCTATGTTGGGAGGTGGGAATTCATCGTTTCATCACCTTGCGCATCACACCGTAGCCGTTTTCGTCCCGAATGTCGATCACATACACCCCCGGAGAATCTGGGAGCTGAATCACGGTTTGGGTATTGTTGTGGAGATCCTGCTGAGACATCCATCTTCCTCGCAAGTCGAGCACCCGAATCGAGAGCGTTCGAGCTTGTCCCAGGAGCAACTGCACCTGATCTGAAGTAGGATTGGGAAAGAGTTGGAGGGAAGCGGCCCAATTCGGTTCGATGGAGACAGGAGGCCCAAAGGAGAAACAGGCAGAAGTATCGCTGCATCCCTCCAGACTGGTGATGGCAACCGCATACTCGCCAGACTGCTGAGGAGAAAAGATGGCCTCTGTTTCACCAGCAAGAGGGGAAAAGCCCATGGAATCACACCGTAGCCATTGAAACGTAGCCTGGTTGGCCAGGGCTGTCAGCTGAGAATCCGTTTGATTGACCCCTGTCTCCACCGGCGGATGCACTTCCAGAAATAACGTGATCACACTGTCGCACCCCTCTTCATTCAGGTAGGCCGCCTCATAGCTACCTGCCTCGGAAACATAGGCTCCCTCAAACCAGAGACTGTCCCCTGTACAGATGCTGGCCTGCTGCTCTGGGAAATCCGGGGT
>JBCCCJ010000607.1:0-4529 GCA_039033615.1 Bacteroidota bacterium | reverse complement strand
TACCCATGTGCCGCAAATTTGGTCACAGCCGCCTGCAAAATACGCTTTTCCCGCGGTAGCGCAGTCGACCGCTGAGGCGATGGTTGACATTGATGGATCGGGTCGTATCGCCTTCGTCATACACCTGAGCAGAATCTCCATCCGTCAAGTATTGTTGAAAGAGCAACTGATCGGAGAAATTGTCGCTTCGGTTGAGGAAATAGCTGCCAGTCACTTCCCAGTTCTCTCCCCACTCGTCGGTGTAGTTGAGTCCAAAGGCCTGGGTTTCCGAAATGCCTTCTTGTTCTCCTACCAAAAATTCCCCCACATCACTTCCTCCACCACCTCCTCCTCTTCCGCCGCCACCGCGACCGCCGCCTCCAAAGCTTCTTCTGCCCCGACTGCTGCCCGAACTCACCACCCCCAGCAAATCTTCCGCTGAGAAATTTTGTTTGTTGATGTTGTTCACCTGTCCCAAAATCGAGATCCGACGGGCATCCGAGAAATAGTTGTAGCTCCCCCCCACCTGATAGCGCATTTCGTCTCCATAGCCAATGCCCGCATATTGGGTCCCAAAACTCCCATTCCGCATTTCGACCTTGGTGACGATGTTGATGGTCTTCACGGTTTCTCCATCATCCACCCCGGTTTGCTGAGCTTGCTCGCTTTGTTGATCAAAGACTTGAATTTTGTCCACCACTTCGGCGGGTAAGTTTCGCAGGGCAGCCGTAGGATCACTCCCAAAAAACTCCCGTCCATCGACCAGGACTTGTTGAACCTGTTCCCCTTGAGCCGTCACCTGCCCTCCGTTGACGGTGATGCCAGGCATTTTCTCAATCAACTGCTCAGTGGTCGCGTCTGGATTGGTCTTGAAGGCATCAGAATTCATCTCGGTCGTATCTCCTTTCTGAATGGCCGGAGGTACCTGCCGCTCAATCACGACCTCATCTAGCTGAAAATCCGCTGGTTTGAGGGTCAAGGTGCCCAGATCGCGGCTGGTGGTTTTGATAGAAACCGGGCGTTTGAACGGTCGATAGCCAGTCATCTGTATTTCCAGGAAATACAAACCGGGGGGCAACTCTGCAATCAAAAAGCGCCCTTGCTCATCGGACAAGGCTCCAACGGGCACTTGTCCCCGAATCGCAGCCGTAACTTTTGCTGCGGTGATGGGCCGATTTTCAGCATCCAGGACTTGCCCTTGTATTTCGTAGGTTTGCCCCCAGGCCAGAAAGGGGAGGCACAGCAGGAGGCAAAGGAATAATGGGTGTTTCATTCAGGTAGTCATCACAGAAGAGAAAAAAGAGAGAGAATTTTTCCTGATGGAAGCATACACAGGTTGGGAACCTGATGGCTTTCTCTTTTGACAACTTCCAATCATCCCTTATTCCCGACGGATCATTTTTTTTCTCCCAAGTGGCCCAACTGCTCTTCCAGCAACTGCCAACAATACCACTGCATCCGAGGCAGGTGAAAGGGTCCTTTCCAGTAATTGCCTTTCAGCGGAGTGGACAATCGACCATCGCGATGGAAGTAGCCAAACCATTCGCCATGCTCCGGATCGGGAAACAACTCATGGGCGTAGCGATGAATCTGCTGGTGCTGTCGGGCATAACGTTCCTCTCCGGTAAGGGACCATGCCAACAAATTCGCAATGACGGCTTCGTTTTGGGGCCACCAGAATTTCATGTCATGCCAGTATTCCGTGGGGGGAAAATGCTTGACATCGCGAAAGTATTGGATCCCGCCATGGATTTCATCCCAGCCCCAAGACCAAGAGTAATCCAGAATTTTCTTTCCCAAGGCCAGCAAATCCGTCCGTTCGGGAAACAATCTCGCTTCGTGCAGCACAAACCAAGCAGCTTCGATCGCGTGCCCAGGATTGAGCATTCTTCCTTCAAAGGAATCGATGAATTCTCCCGCTGGTCCCACCATTTCCATCACCGCCTGAAATTCGTCTTTCACAAAATCCTGCGCGATCTCCGAAATCGCCTCGTCGATCCACTGCTGACAGCGCGGATCTTGAGTAGCAGCCCTGACTTCCTGAGCCGTAACCATCAGAATCATGGGAATGGCCAGCCCTTTGGCGGGGCGAGTATCGGGATCCACTTTGGATTCCAGCAAACCGGGAGTACGCAAATAGGTGATCGTTTTTTCGAAGAGAGCCAGGGCTTTTTCTCCATAGTGGGCTTCGCCAGTCGCCTGTGCCATCGCAGCATAGGCCACAATCAGGAAGGTCTCCGAGAAAATGTAGCGGCGCTTCCGTAAGGGCTTACCAGCTCGATCCACCAAGAATAACATCTTCCCATCTTCCGCAAATCCATGCCGTTCCAGAAATTCCAACCCATGCTTGGCAGCCCGTAACCATTCCGGCCGGGCCTCGACGCTGTGATACATGGTTGCCAGTAGCCAGACAAAGCGGCCTTGAATCCAGATGGCTTTGTCCGTACTCATCCAAGCGCCATCCTGTGCCAGATTGAACACAAAGCCGCCTTCTTCCCAATCAGGGGCGTGTTTCAGCCAAAAGGGTAACACATTGGTTAACAGATCATTTCGATATTGATCGCGGAGTTGAATCAGTTCAGTTGTTGAATACATAGAGATTGGAAGAAAAGGACAAAAGGGGTTTGAAAAAATGCCAGATGTGGGATAAATTACGAAGCAAGACCCAAATCCTTCCTCCATGAAACGACTTCTTCTGTTTTTTGGCTGGGCGATGTGTAGCGTAGGAGCCTTGACGGCTCAATACGTACCTTCTCCTACGGCTACGCTTACCAGCAATCGAGGCTTACAAGACTTGATGGAGCGCGTTTCCCCCTGGGGGTGGTTGTATTTCCGGATGGACGCTGAATTAGAGATGAATCAGTTTGTCCGGGAGCATGCAGGCCTGATGGGGCTGAGAACTACCGACGCCATGGAGTTGGTAGAGGAAAAAGAAGGACGCTTTGGTCAAACTCACCTTCGGTTTCAGCAATATTTCGACGGAATGTTGGTCGAAGGGGGAGAGTACACCCTTCACGGTCACGCCAATCGCCTTCGCCTGGCCCATGGAAAAATTGTGGAGCGCCTACAAGGCTCTTCCCGATTTGCCGTTTCTGAGGACGAAGCCATTCGCAAGGCCCTCCGACGCCTGCCCGTAGAACGCTATGCTTGGCAAGACAGCAGTTGGGAGGCTGATTTGATCCAAGATCCACAGGGGATGACGACCTATTATCCCACTGCCGAGAAACGGATGGCCCTCATTCATGGGGACCGCATGGTGGCTAGCAATTATCGAGCATGCTGGTATTTTGAGGTGAGATGCCTGCGACCAGATGATTGGTTGGGCGTGTATGTGGACGGTCAATCCGGCGAAGTCCTCAAAACCATCAGTTTGAGAAGACACAGCTCCGCAGTCACCGGTACGGCCCATACCCTCTACAACAGCTATCAAAGTCTGGAACTGGATTATCGGGGATTTCCCTTCCGAGATCACGTCCTGCGGAATGAAGACGGCATTCACACCAAATATCATCAAATCAACAGCTTTGGCGAAACCAAATCTTGGGGCTGGGTTTCTAACATCAGCCACCGGGACAACGATTGGGACGACAACCACAGGCGGGCTACTTCTGCGCACTGGGCTGCTCAGGAAGGCCTGGAGTATCTGCGCAATCATCATCAGTTCGAGATTGATGGCGACATCCGCTTGCTGGTGGATTGGGTGGATGCCAATGAGCAACCCAAGCCAGATGCCATGTATGAGAAGGTGGGCAAACGCCACTATCTCTACCTGGGAGAAATCAATGGCAAAAGCTTGGTCAGCCTGGACCTCGTAGGACATGAACTCTCTCATGCCATCAATGCCCTCACCGCCCAATTGGTGTACGAACGAGAGTCCGGAGCCCTAGATGAATCTTTTGCGGACATCTTTGGCTTATTGATGGAGAATTTTGCGGAGGGGACGTCTGAGCCGACTGACTGGACCATCGGCGAAGATGCCTTTGCCCTTCGGTCCTTCATGGACCCGGCAAGTTTCGATCAACCTAGTAGCTACCTGGATGATCCGCTGTGGCAGGATGCCTCCGAGTCGGGATGTCCGGTCCCCAATCCTGCCTTCCCACCGATTGGCAACGACAATTGTGGCGTACACCGCAACAGTGGCGTACAGAATCACTGGTTTTATCTCTTGGTCAACGGCGGTCAGAAGAATGGACAAGAGGTCTATGGCATTGGCCTCGAAAAAGCCGCTCAGATTGCTTTTCGAAATCTGAGTGTGTATCTCCATTCCCATTCCAATTATCAGGATGCCAGGTTGGGCTCCATTCAGGCAGCCAAGGACTTATTCGGTGCTTGTTCCAACGAAATCGCCCAGGTCAAAAACGCCTGGGCAGCAGTGGGGCTCGGCTCTTCCAATGAGGAAATTTGCTTGCACCTCAATGGTCCCAAAGAGGTCTGCATCAACCAGTTGGACGATCAAGTGAGCTTCCAGGCCGAAGCAGTGATGGGAACTGAGTTTCAATGGCAAAACCTACCCCCCAACTGGCAATATCGCCTTTCGGGTCCCGGGCAAT
>JBCCCJ010000606.1:0-4535 GCA_039033615.1 Bacteroidota bacterium | reverse complement strand
TTTTCATACGAAGGATGGACTGGTGAATTGGTGGACTAGCAATTGGTTTTTGTAAAAAGTCTGACCTCTGACAGCAAAGTGGTCTGACTGCTGGCTTCTCTTTTGGTGAACTGGTGAAATAATAAGCACTTAGGCCTGATAGACATACAACTGTCCGACAAGTTGATCAATTTTTCTGACAACATTTTTCGCTCCATTTTTTCCCAACCCAAACTTTTTTTGGTAAATCTCGAATAATAATAATAATTGATATATCAACAATTGATTCATCAATGAATGAAAATTTATACGAAGTGATTTTGTTCTTGATCGACCAGGCCTCGAAATCAGCCAAGCGATATTCTCAGCGGGAAATGGACCAGCGTGGGTTGGACATCACGGTGGATCAGTTTGTCCTCTTGAAGCTGATCGCCCAGCACAATGGTCTCAGTCAGAAAGAGCTGGGAGAAAAATCCCTGCGAGATCGGGCGTCCATCACTCGCACCTTGGATTTGCTGGAGAAAAAGGGTCTCATCGTGCGGGAAGCAGATCCCAACAGTCGACGCCAGTACCATCTTCATCTCACCAAATCGGGGACCACCTTCATTACAACCTATATGCCGCTGATCGAATCTCTCCGGTCCAAAAGCCTGGAAGGTTTCTCAGAGTCTGAAATCGAAACCTTCAAATCTTATTTGTTACGTCTGAAAGGAAATTTTGAGGGGTAGAAGACCGCTTCGCTGACTGAGGTCAGACCACTTCGTTGTCAGATTGCAGGGCGGTCAGACGGGATGGCTATCTACCAAGATTTTAAAAATTTTGAATCAAAAATTGATATATCAACAGTTGACTAATCAACAAAACAATGCAACCTCTCATTTCACTCTTTGCGCTCTACAGCTGGGCCATCACCTTACCCTTTGTGCCACCCACCCAAACCGAGATGAAAACCATCACCCAAAATGGCATGACCGTTCAATGGGAATTCCAAGAAGATCGCCTACTGATAGAGCTCAATGCTCCCACCCAAGGCTGGGTAGCCATTGGGTTTAATGAAACCAATCAACTGGCGGAAACCTATCTCATCATGGCATCTGTGGAAGGGAATGAAGGTCGGGTGCTGGAACATTGGGTGTTGGCACCAGGCGACTATCGCCCTGTCAACATGCTGGGAGGGCCAGAGGTGGTGGAATTCATTCGAGGGGAAGAACAGGAGTCAGGAACCACCATCTGTTTTTCCATTCCTGTAGAAGCGCAAGACAGCTTTCGCAAAGACCTGCGGCCTGATGCTCCCTTTTATCTGTTGCTGGCTTATAGCAGGAAAGATGATTTTGCTCATCATTCCCTTATGAGAACGTCCATTTTCACTCATTTATAACTCCATCCTCATGAAATCTTCTTTGATTTTTGGTGTGTTCCTCTTTTCTGTTTCCACGCTTATGTTTGCGCAACCCACCTCTCCCACCCAAGACATCTCCACCGTCATTCATGCCTTTGCTAAGGCTGGAGATCAGCAAGATGCAGAGGCGCTCGAAGACCTACTCGACCCGAATTACCGAGTGGTGATGAATCAACTCTTCGGCGCAACAACTGTCCTCACGCTCGATCGGGAGGCCTATTTGACCAAAATCCGCAACAAGGAATTTGGGGGTGATGAGCGGAAAGTGCAGATCGAAACTCTCTCAGTCCAAGGCAAAACGGCTACCGCACGGGTCCGCTTGACCGGGCAGCAAATGGCTCTGCTCTCTTTCTTTGTGCTGGTTCAGGACGCTTCCGGTCAGTGGAAACTGGTCAGCGACGTGCCGAACGTGCTGTGAATCTCAGAGAGGAGCAGCCTGATGTTGCTCCTCTCTTCCTCTTGCATCATTTTGTGATCAGCGTTTTGGCCTTCCTTCTCCCCTGGATTATCTCTCTGACGCGCTGATCCTCAGCAATTTTCCCCTTGTGGATGAGCTGGAGAATGGCTACTTTCTGAAAAAACTACCTTCATGAAAGCCTTATTCTCCCTTAGCTTCGCTCTCCTCCTTTTTGGGATAAGCAGCCTCAGCTATGCCCAGGTGGCCCATACCCACCTCACCCTGAAACGCCAACTCGCTGATGAGAGCCAGGTGGTTCTCCTGGATACTTCCTTCTTCACCGAGAAATGGAGTCAATTGCCAGATATGCTGGAACACATTGACGTTGAGTCGTACCAGCAGGAAAACGAGCGGATGATCCCCACGATGGAATCGTTTGCTGGAGAAGAAAGGGAAATTCTGCCCTTTCCTTTTATGGGGGTACAGATCGAACAACAACATGATCACAGCCAGGCCATTGTGATCACCAAAGTCTTTGAAGGCAGTGGGGCCGAAGCCGCAGGATTGGCGGTAGGCGATGTGGTCTTTCGCATGGATGAGGTGGAATTGGAGGGCTTGCACGAATTTACCCGCTACATTTCCAGCCAAAGAGTGGGACAGGAAGTCGCAGTGGAATTCGAACGGGATCAACAACGTCAATCCCTGAGCGTCCGCTTGGGCAAGCATCCAGATCCTCCGCGTCCGCCTCGGGTCCGCCATCACCATAAGGAAGTGTACATCCAGCATGCCATGCTTGGCGTTCAGATTCAACGCATGGAATCTGGCGGAGCGGAATTGCTGCGGATCATGAGTGAGGAAGCTCAGGCCGCGGGCTTGCAGGAAGGGGATGTCATCATCAAAGTGGACAAGAATCCGATTGTAGACATGATGGATCTGATTCAGGTGATTCGCACCTATGAGCCGGGCGAGGTAGTGAAGCTTCGGTTTTTGAGAGACAACAAAACCAAACGCACCAAAGCAACCCTCGCCAGCCGGGAAGTCAAGGAATATGCCTACGATCATCGCGGCCCTCGGGTAAATCTGGAATTGTTGTTGGTGCCGGAAGAAGTCGAAGAAGTGCGCGAACCCATCGTTGCTGTTCCTCCTACCCCTTCCGGTTCCAAAACGCTCACCCTCTTTCCCAACCCTACTTCAGGCACCTTTGAACTGGCGTTTGAATCCGCAGCTGACAGCGAGATCGAGCTTCGTATTCTCAATGCCTCGGGGCAATCAGTCTTCCAGGAAACGCTGGTCGGTCGCAAGGATCAACCCATCCAGAAGCAGATTCAACTCGGCTCCGAAATCGCTCGGGGGGTATATTTTCTCCAGATCGAACAGAATGGGCAAGTGCAAGCGGAGCAGATTGTCCTTGAATAAAATCATGTTTGACTCTGGCCATTTCCCTTATCCTGGACAATGTTTGGCCATGATGTTAGCTAGGGCCTCCGTCTTTTTATTGGTGATGCCTTGGTATCGCCTGCCGCGGGCCATACTTGTTGGACGCCCAAAAAGTATGCAAAAAAGCGCCGAAGTCCCAGCTCAACTCTACGATCCGCCCCGACCTTCCCGATTCTTGGGACAGGCTGGAGGCAGTTTATTCCGGGGAAACCGGAATGGCCATCCCGCCTGACTCGTGAAGGCTTGCGCCAAGAAGGGACTAGAGGACTGTTTTCCAGTGGTGTGTGTTTACCTATCAAGAGACAGGTGTGCTACCAACGAGAACAATAACAAAAAGAGGGCAGGTAACCTTGCTGCGATGAAAATGAAGTGCGTGTGAAATAAAAAGCCAATAACAATGTAGGCGCCCATGCTTGTACCTAGCACGGCGTCTCCACAAACCGTTGGGCCCAAGCAAAAAAATCGGGAGAGAATGAATTTGGCGCTCACGTAAAAAAATGTTAACTTTATACGTAAAAAGATATGGATAAAAAATTAACACTTAGTTTAAACGAGCAAGTGATAGCGAATGCCAAAATGTTCGCTAAAGAAAATCAAATTAGTCTGTCCAAATTGATTGAAGCGTATTTGAAATCGGTAACTACCAATCAAACGAAATCCATAGAAATTACTCCGTTAGTAGAAAGCTTAAGTGGGGTAATTGATTTGCCCTCCGAATTTGATGTTCGAGAAGAATATGCTGATTACTTAACCGAAAAGTACCGATGAGGAAGCTATTTGTCGACACGAATATCATCATAGATTTGCTGGCGAAGCGAGATCAGTTTTATGAAGTTGCGGCGAAATTATTTTCATTGGCAGACAAGAAAAAAGTTGAACTAATAGTTTCATCACTGAGTTGTGCGAATACAAATTATGTATTGTCGAAATTGAAGACATCGGAAATAGCGAGGGAAATATTGTCAAAATTTAAAGTGTTGATAACGGTAGCGGATTTAACAGACAAGATTCTGGAGTTATCGTTAACTGATAAGTCGTTCAAGGATTTTGAAGACGGTCTGCAATATTACTCGGCAATCGAATACGAAGCGGAGTTAATAATCACGAGAAATTTGAAAGACTTTAGAAGTTCGAGCTTACCAGTATTGAGTGCAAAATCATACTTCGGAACGCTCAAAACATAACTTGGACCATTTCACTTGTTCTTTCTTCTCAGTTCTTCGTCAAAGCTCATCTTTGGGTCCCTTTTTTTCAAAGTTTCGCGATTGGGCCCGAGAGTCGGGATCTTCGACGGAAAAAAAACAACCGCGCGAAAAGGGGAAG
>JBCCCJ010000605.1:0-4536 GCA_039033615.1 Bacteroidota bacterium | reverse complement strand
GGGTTGGCCACGAAGTCCGAGGTGTTGGGGCGGCCATGAGCGTTGCATGGGACTTCGGCGGTTTTTTGCATCCTTTTTTGCCGACAAAAAAGGATGGCCCGCGGCAGGCGACACTGTACTTGGTCAACAATCACCCAAAGCTGATTGGAAAAATGATCAGGATTTATCCTAAGTTTCACTAAAAGGGTAGAAGAACCATATTTTTTTGATCTATTCCTCCATTTCCAACAGCAATTCCCCTGCTGCCACATGTTGTCCCTCGGTGATGAGAATGGATTTGACGGTCCCTGCCTCATGTGCTGAAATGGTCGTCTCCATTTTCATCGAAGAAAGCACCAGCACCCCCTCTCCTGCCTCCACTGCTTGGCCCGCTTCCACCAACACTTTCACAATGGTCGCTGGCATGGAGGCCTGATAACCTCCGGCTTCTTGGAGCGAGGTAGGCAGAGGAAACCGAGGCGGAAGTTGGAAGGAGTAGGTTCCCAAAGCGGCTTGATGAATCCATATTTCGGCTCCATCACTTGCCACGGCAAACGGATAGAGGCGGTTGTCAATAAACAACTGAAGGCTTGATCCAGTCTGTTCTTTCACCTCCACCACATAAGTTTGATCCGCTAGGGTAACGAGTAGCTTGCTTGACTCAAAGCGATACTGGACCTGCATCCGAATTTCTCCTTGCTCAAAAGAGGCGACTTGATCCTGGTAGGGATTGTTGCGCCAGCCAGAGGGCAGGTGCCGCAACAGACTTCGCTTCTCTTCGCGTCCGGCCCATTGCCATGCGGTTGCGGCGATCAAGGCATACGCCAGCCCTTTGGGATCTCGCGTTTCTGCCACCAATTCCGACAACTTCCGTCCCAAATAGCGGGTGTCATATTGCCCTTGCTGTACTGCTTGCTGCCGAAGCAGGCTTCTCAAAAAGGTCAAGTTGGTCGGAAGACCCAGGCAGATGGTTTGATCCAGCGCATAGCTCATCAGTTGCAAACTCCGGGCTCGGGTAGGACTGTGCACAATGAGTTTGGCAACCATGGGATCATAAAACGGGCTGATGTCCGAACCACTGCGTACGCTGCTGTCGATCCGCAACGCTGCCAATTTCGGCCAGGTCAGGTGCAAGAGATGGCCCGCCGCCGGACGGAAGTCTGCTTCCGGTTGCTCTGCATACAGCCGAAACTGAATCGCATAGCCTTCGCTTTTCACCTCCTCCTGCGCCAAACTCAAAGGAAAGCCTGCCGCAATCTCGATCTGCATTTGCACCAAATCCAGTCCGGTGATGGCTTCGGTCACGCCATGTTCTACTTGGAGTCGGGTATTCACTTCGAGAAAATAGAAGGCCTTGCTAGCTTCATCAAAAAGAAATTCTACCGTCCCCAAATTGTCATAATCCAGGGCTTTGCCCACCCGCACCGCCAGTTGGGTAACTTCCTCCCGTAAATCTTCATCTAGCACCGGAGAAGGGCTCTCTTCCATCACCTTTTGAAACCGACGTTGGAGGCTGCATTCCCGTTCCAATAAATGGATCAAATTGCCATGCTGGTCGCCAGCGAGTTGCACTTCGATGTGTCGACCGGAGCTGATGTAGCGCTCCACAATCAAGGTATCGTTCCCAAAAGCCGACTTGGCTTCCCGCTTGGCCCCTTCCATTCCGGCAGATAGCTCGTCAGGAGAATTCACGATCCGCATGCCTTTTCCGCCGCCGCCAGCTGCCGCTTTCAACAAGAGGGGAAAGCCAATCTCTGTCGCCTTTGCGGTGAGGGTTTCTTCTGACTGATCGGCTCCCTGATAGCCTGGCACCAGCGGAATACCATGCTGCTCCATCAACTGACGCGCCTCTGCTTTGTCTCCCATCTGTTGGATGATGGCAGAACCCGGCCCGACAAATTGGACGCCATCCAGCGCTTCAATTTGGGCCGCAAATCCGGCATTTTCCGCCAGAAAGCCATAGCCAGGATGCACCGCCTCCGCGCCCGATTGCTCAATCGCAGCTATGATTTTTCCTTGATCGAGATAGGATTCCGCCGGGCTGAGCCCCCCCAGGGCCATGGCTTCATCGGCTTCTTCCACAAACGGCAAATCCGCATCCGCATCCGAATAGATCGCAATGGTGCGGATGCCCAATCTTCGGCACGTTCGAATGATGCGGGAAGCAATTTCGCCTCGGTTGGCAATCAGTAGGCTAGTAGGAAAGGCAGGAGCAGCAGAATTCGTCATGCCCGAATTTCCACATTTTTTTCAAAGAGGCAAAAGAGGCGTTTGGCTGGGTATAGGTAGAGCGGAAGAACATTGAAAAAGGGAATGCAAAGGCATCCCATTCGCTATTGCCTGATGATTTTCCGAATCATTCGATACCCTTCTTGATCTCGAATTTCCATCACATACACCCCTGGAGAATCAGGTAAACCAATCGTCGCCTGGATTTCTTTTTCCAATTCTTGCTGAATCACGATTCGTCCGTTCAGGTCTGAAACCTGAATGAACAGCGTCTGAGGCTGAGGCAAGATCAACTGCACCTGATCTGAAGTAGGATTGGGAAAGAGTTGGAGGGAAGTGGCCCAATTCGGTTCGATAGAGACAGGAGGGCCAAAGGAGAAACAGGAAGAAGTATCGCTACATCCCTCTAGACTGGTGATGGCAACCGCATACTCGCCAGACTGCTGAGGAGAAAAGATGGCCTCCGTTTCACCAGCAACGGGGGCAAAGCCCATTGAATCACATTGTAGCCATTGAAAAGTAGCCTGGTTGGCTAGGGCTGTCAGCTGAGAATCCGTTTGGTTGACCCCTGTCTCCACTGGCGGATGTACTTCCAGAAATAGCGTGATGACACTGTCGCACCCCTCTTCATTCAGGTAGGCCGCCTCATAACTGCCTGCCTCGGAAACATAGGCTCCCTCAAACCAGAGACTGTCCCCTGTACAAATGCTGGTCTGTTGCTCTGGGAAATCTGGGGTGCAAGTTTCGAAAACATAGACTGCTCCCGCGGCTTGATAGGCTGGGTTTATATCATATTTCCTGCTGCTACCAATCAGAATCACGGTGTCATCTACGGCTATTCCAGAGCCAAATTCGTCCGTTTTCTTAGCGTCTGTGGGATACATATACCCTTGGTTAATCCACTCTCCTTGTGGATTCATCCGATGGCGACGCACCCGACCTCTTTTTTGGTTCCACTGTTGATCCCCGATCAATAAGATAGAATCCTGCATTAATAAACGAATCTGGTTATCTATGTGAAAGATTGTCGAGAGAGACGTTTCATATTCCCAAAAGCCAGAAGCATTGGGGCGGAAGTACTGGAAAAACAAGCCATCATAATGATCTTCTACCTGAAAAACGACGATGGCGCTGTCATCCATCGCTACGCTGGTACCAAACAGGATTGCATCATTTTGCCGAATATGAGAAACCAATTTTTGATGCAAGGTCCACTGTCCAGTTATTTGTCTCTGCCAGAGATAAGCCGCTCCAGCTAGATATTGAGTGTTTTGACCATTCTCATCCTCTGTTTCACCAGGAGCCCCAATCAATACCAAGTCTCCATCTAAAGAGATGGAGGTACCAAATTGCTCGAAGGTACCTGTATCCGTAATAGCTAGGATCTGGGTTTCTTGCCAAAAGCCCATACTGTCTCGTTCAAAGGCATAAACTGCCCCAGTCTGCTGATTCTGGACTCCTCCTGGAGATGTATTATCTCTCCCTTTCGCAGAGATCAAGGCTATGTTACCTTCCATAACAACCTCTTCTCCAAACCAGTCAAACGTTGCGCGATCAGAAGCGACCAATTTTTGAGTTTCTTGCCATACTCCATTGCTATCTTTTTGAAAGGCATATACCGCTCCAGCATCTTCAACCGCACTATCTCCAGAAAGGCCCAAAGCCTCAAAGGGAGCTCCAATCAGGGCATGATTTCCATCCATCATCACCGAATAACCAAACTGAGATAAAGCCGAACGGTCAGAAGTGACCAATTTTTGAGTTTGTTGCCAACCTCCTTGCCCATCTCGCTGGAATGCATATACGGAGCCGGCATTTAATCGGAAATTGGCCCCCAAAACATTATGATCTTCACCTGGTGCGCCAGAGAGAAATTCATCCCCTTGTAGAGAAACGCTGGCTCCCAAAAAATCAAAAGGCTCTCTGTCCAGGGGTAGGGCTTTGAATCGCTGCCCGAAGTCTTGTGCGGAAAGGCTGAAAAGGGAGAAAAATAGTAGAAAAATAAGAAAAGGCAATTTCATAATGATCTTTGTAACTCCAGATTGGACCTGGAGGTTGAGTTCCTGAATAAGTCAACTGAATAAGATTCAGTCGTTTCATCTCTCTACATGGCCATGTTACACTATTGCTTGAGTATTTTTTGCCGCAAGATCCCTTGCGAGGTCTGGATTTGGAGTAGATATACCCCCGCAGGAAAATCAGACATATCAATACTTAGGGATCTATCGTGAGGTTTTGCTTGTTTCCATACCTGCCCTTGAACATTATGAAGCCAAACCTGATCCATTGGAATGGTACTCGATAGCTGAAGGGTATGCTCCACTGGAT
>JBCCCJ010000604.1:0-4541 GCA_039033615.1 Bacteroidota bacterium | reverse complement strand
TTAAAATCCCTATAGGTTTATGGTGTAACCCCAGTTGTGCCCAGGTGAGCATTTCAAATAGTTGTACGCAGACTCCAAATCGATCATGCCCATGCCGTAGAGGTTGTCTTCGCCAGTGGGTCCGAGATCTATCGCAGAGAAGTAGAGCGCCAACTTGATTTCGG
Source organism: Bacteroidota bacterium (assembly GCA_039033615.1). Classification (GTDB taxonomy): domain Bacteria; phylum Bacteroidota; class Bacteroidia; order J057; family J057; genus JBCCCJ01. The sequence continues at coordinate 4,377 of JBCCCJ010000604.1, read as the reverse complement.
TTCCGGTCAAACTTGGAAAGGCTTCTTTCAACAACAACACGGCTCCTGCAACGTGAGGAGAAGCCATAGAGGTTCCCGTGAAAAGGGCATAGCCATTCCCAGGGATGGAAGAACGAACATTGGTCCCGGGAGCGGAAACTTCCGGCTTGATCTCTAGTGAGCCAGTACCGCCACATACGGTAGGACCTTGGCTAGAACCACCATTGATCGGAAAGCTAGGGACATTCCCGTTCAGGTTCCCTACGCTGAAGGAGTTGACCAAATCAGTATTGACGACCGCTGGTGCTCGAACCGAACTTGCCCCCAGGAATCCTTCATTACCAGCCGCAAAAACTACCGCAATGCCCGCGGCTTCCATAGCGTCTAGGGTAGAAACCCAAGCTCCCGTGCAGTAAGACGAAATATTGGTAGGGAATCCCCAGGAATTGTTGATCACATCTGGCATATCCCCGATGGTGGTGGGATCATTGTCGGGATCCAGGGCCCACTGATACGCCGCGAGGGGATTCGCAGGGCCACAATCAATGGCTGCGGTTCCCATCCACAAGGCCCCGAAGGCCACGCCAATGGTGTCGTTATTGGATTCATCCAGTCCGAGAATGGTACCAGTCACATGAGAGCCGTGGCCATTGCAATCTTCGGTAGAGCCAGGGCTGAACCATGCTTCTTCTAAGGGAACAAAGTTGGCCCAGAAACGCGCTTTGAGTGCATCGTGGGCGGGATCTACCCCAGTATCTACGGTGAGCGATTTGCGTCCGTAGCCGGTATACCCCTGGCTCCACATAAAGGGAGCCTTGATGGCGGCCAATCCGTTTTCAATTCCGTTGGGACTGGAGGTGGCTTCTGCTCGTTGAAATTCCAGGGATTCCAACGGATAGTCATACTCGATCATGTCAATGTCTGATCGCTGACTGAGTTCCTCAATCGCATCCACAGTGAGGTCCGCTTGAATCAAATTGGTGATCCACAGGGGATTCACGGATCCAGCGCGTACGCCTGCTTGATTGTTCAGAAGGCTAAGGAGGGGACTTTGAGTAGCTTGGGCTTTGGCTTTAAGGTTTGTGATCACTTCATACGCTCTGTCTTCCAAGGGAGTGTTTTTTTCATAAAAACGGATATCCATCTGGCGGACATCTACCCGATCAACTAGCAGAATGTTGACTGAGTGGTACGTTTGGGATTCATTTGCGTCGATCTGATCCTGTAAATAGGGATCAATCTTGGAATAATCTTGGGCAGGAAGTGATAGGCTCACAAGGCTGAGAGAGCCAATTAAGAGAATCAATCTTTGTAACATGCGAACGAGTAAAAGAGTGAGGAGGAAAAATTGGCTGGATTCAGGGAACCTGAATCAGCCAGGTAAGCGTGTGTGAAAGATGGAAAGAGCGAATATGAGAAAATTATGGAACTCTTACGAGTCGATAGGTTTGTAGCGTAGGCGAAGAATTTCTTACAGATGGGGTTGCGACTTGTAGGAGGTACATCCCAACGGCTAGGTCTTGCAGATCCAATTGATAGCTATTTGGCCCGCCTATGAGCCGACTTATTAGCGATAATTCTGCACCCTGAAGGTCAAATAACTGAAAGCTCACCTCAACTGGTGGGACTTGCTGCCATGTCAACTGAAAGAGACCTGGACTGGGATTGGGATAAATGCGGAGGAGTTGGATTGGTTCTGGTTCCAGAATAGCAGTCGGCGCCCCTGCTGCCACGAACACTGATTGTTGAATTGCTTCGCTGCAATCATCCATGCCATTCACTCGCAAAAATACCTCATAAGTACCCGCCTCGACATAGGAATGGCTCGGATTGGCCTCAGTCGAAGTATGGCCATCGCCGAAATCCCACCACCACTCAGTAGCTCCGATGCTTTGGTCGGTGAAATAGATCAGGCCGGGCGTGGTGTCTGCTTGAAAAGAAAAGTCCGCTTCCATTGCTCCAGGACTCATAGAGACCGTTACCGCAATTCGATCACAAGGACTTTCATAGCTGATTTCCCAATCGTAAAAGTAAGGATAGGCATCCATGCCCGCCGAAGAGCCCGTGATTTGGAGAACTCCTGGGACGATATAAGGATACCTTGCGCCCTGATCATGTTGCTGGAGTTGTCCGGCATCCGCCAGTCCCAAGCGCCATTGACGGCCAGGAGGCAATTCCCAATCTAAGACAATGCGATGTTCTCCCAGATTCAGAAAGACGGCTTGGCTCAGCATCAATTGTCCTTCCTCATCAGAAAGGGTGATGGTTCGATACCCATCCGTAAAGCTCTGTACCGTCACCGCTTGTAAGGTGCAAGGCTTTTGGACATCAAAGCGCAGGTAGTCGGAGAAATCGTTGGTAGTGGAGGTGGGAAAAGGCGCATTCACTTCCATCCCCATCTTCCTTTCAGGAAACAATGCTCCATAGTAGGTGCCTGTTGCAACCGGAGCAGGAAGCCACCAACTCTGGCCCGTGCCGATGGGCTGATTCCCGTTGGGATCATCGAACCAATAGACCTCTCCCGGAATGGATGCATCCACCGCCAACAAAGCGTCGCTGCTATCACAGATCGCCAGCTCAGTTTCTCCACTCAACTGGGCATCTAGTAGTTCAAATTGGGCCGTCCATGCATTGTCCAGGAAAAAATAGTCGGCTTCCCCTGCGTTCAAATCCGAAAGGCTGAGCCGAAATTCATACGATCCCGGAGGAAGCGTAAGCAACGGAAGCGAAACGCTCAATTGACTATCGGGAAGCAGCAGTTGATTGGAAATCTCCACAAACTCACTGCTCCCATCATTGATTTCCCAGCTCAATCGGAAAGAAGTCAAGGGTTGTTGACCTCGGTTTTCTACGATGACGAGGGGAGAAAACGCAGCTGGGCAGGTTAAGGTAGGCAACCCCTCCACTCCCAGGATCCCCCCATCATATTCGTCCGACACCTCTACGGGGACATTTCCCTGATCTTGTAACCACTGAAAAGCAGCGAAGACATCGATCATGCCCATGCCGTATTCATTGTCCTCTCCTGGATCGCCCAGATCGAGGCAGGTGTAGTACAGGGCTTCTTTCAGTTGGGTGCCAGAGAGTTGGGGAAAGGCTTCTTTGAGCAGCAAAATCGCCCCTGATGCGTGGGGAGCGGCCATAGAAGTCCCTGATTTGATGCCGTAGGTGCCATTGGTTTCGGTCGAACGAATCTGGAAACCGGGTGCTGCTACTTCCGGTTTGATCGCCAACGAACTCGTATCCTCTGCGGCACAGACAGAAGGCCCTCGACTGGAAAATCCCAGGATGTTCAAGATGGGAGCATTGCCATTCAAGGCTGCAACGGTAAAGGTATTGGTCAGGCTTTGGTTGATGTTTTTAGGAGCGGTAATAGAAGCAGAATCAGGGCCGCTATTTCCCGCTGAAAATACGACCGCAATCCCAGCCATTTCCAACGCCTCCAAAGCAGGAAGGTACAGGGCATCGGTGCATTCGTCTGGTACGTCGATGGCTCGCCAGGAATTGTTGATGACATCCGGGAGATCATAGGTGGAGGGATCGCCATCCGGGTCCAAGGCCCATTGAAAAGCGGCCAAATTGTCGCTGCTGACTCCATCGCAAATCGCTGGAGCTCCCATCCACCTCGCGCCCCAGGCAACCCCAACTGTATCGTCATCATTGGGATCTAATCCCACTATGGTCCCCAGCACGTGGGTGCCGTGGTCATTGCAATAGTTGGGATAGATTGTTCCCCCATTCAGGTCAAACCAACCTTCTGCTGGAGAATCCATATTGCCCCGGTAGCGATCTGCCAACGCGGGATGCTCACCGTCCACGCCAGAGTCGATCACCAGCGCGGTACGGCCATAGCCTGTATAGCCCAGGTTCCACAGGGCTGGAGCGTTGATTTTTTTCAATCCCAACTGGATACCTGCGATCTCCGCAGGGTCCAAAGGAAGATCGGGTTCATCTCGATAGGTTTCCAGGGCAACCTTACTATCAGGTAAAAGATAGGCCAGTTCTGCCCATGTACTTAGCTCTTGTAGGCCAGAAGAATTGGTCTGCAGGGCAATGGCATTGGGGGACCAAAGGCGTCGAATCCGTTGAGTCGGGAGGTCTGATAGTCGTTCGAGGATCTCGGGTTGACTGCTGGCGGCAATTTCTTGCAAAGCTGAGACAATGCGAGCGGCCCTCTCTTGCCAGTTGGCTGGTTTGTTTTCCAACTCTTTCTGCAACTCGATTACATTCACCTGCTCCCGCAATACCACCACCACGGCAATCATGGAATCAGATTCGGCTTGCAGATAGGGGAGAAGTTGTTGGCTGACTTCCGGACCTGACTGACCGAAGCTGTGTTGACCGAGGATCAACGCCCAAATCAGGAAAAACCAACCGGTGAATTTCATGGAAGAGGAG
>JBCCCJ010000603.1:0-4546 GCA_039033615.1 Bacteroidota bacterium | reverse complement strand
TTGATCAAAGGCAACTTGCCCATTATAGGACACTCCCTGAGGTATCCCCTGCCATTGGCGTTAGTCGATGGTAGTCGGTACTGGTCGGTGGCCGTCGGTGTTAGTCGGTTACAGTGAGCGCAAGCGCACAGCCATCGAGCGCATATCCTTTCTATCCATTCACAGCTATTAATTCACAGCTATGTCAGCCAAGGTACATGTCGTTTGCCCTAAGGGAATTTTGGACGGAACCCAAGCCTCGGGCTTTCGTGAGGAGGTTTCCCAGGAAGTTAATAATGATGCTGAGATTGTCCTGGTTGATTTTAAAGATGTGACCTTTATGGACAGTTCCGGTTTGGGGGCTTTGGTGTTGGCGATGAAGACGGTTCGGTCTGCCGGTGGAAAAATGTTTGTTTGCTCGGTGAATGAGCAGGTCAAAATGTTGTTCGAGCTGACCAGTATGGACCGGGTGTTTGAAATCTTTGAGAAGAGGGAGGAGGAATTGGCTGGCAACTGATTCCTATTCCCAGGAGGAGGAAGAGATACAAACGGGTGGTCATAGAACGTGGATTGGAGAATTGGGAGGTTAGAGAATTACCAAACTACTATTTTCCAGCTCTTGCTCCCAGCTTTCAGGAGATAGGTTCCGGCTGGAAGATTGGGCAAACGAAAGGTAGCGATGCCCAGCAAAGGATCTCGATCCACCGCAGGTCGAGCAACGAGCTGTCCTTGCAGATTGAGCAGTTCGAGTACCTCGTCTGTAGGCAAGACAGTGAGAGTCATGATGTCTCCTGCTCGAATGGGATTGGGAAATACAGGAGCGGTGATTTCGGCCAAACCTGCGGCGAAATAGGCTCCCGCCAAGGCGAAGGCTTCCTTTCCTACTTCCTCCCCAATGAAGCGTCCGGGCAAATCATCAGCCGGCGGGTGAATGCCTCCCCAGATTCGAGACAGGCTGCATTGATCAGAGGCATCGCGATAGGTGGCCCATTGCAAAAGAACATCCTGGCTGGGGCCTTCTTCAAATACCAAAAATTCATTTTTATAGGCCCAGAACTCCCCCATTCCCCCAGGAAAAAAGGCGTTTCCTGTCATCAAAGTCATGATCTCCGCCGCCGCCCGGGAGTAGGTGGAGTGGCCAGAAACATAGCCTGCAAAGGGAGGCGTAACGAAGGAAATCCGCTGATAGGGCATCCAATCTTCGGCCAGTATCCAACCGACGCCTGCCGCTTCCGTTTCGGGATCGTTGATGAAGGCGTGGCCGCGCCAGGAATACAATTTGATGTTGCCGATGTGCTGCCCATTTGCTCCGGCCAGGGGATCGTTCGCTCCGACCAATTCGACCAGGCCCTCGACTAGGGGGATGCCTGCCGGATCGTAATTGGGTTGGCTCGGCTCACTGCTTTGTCCCAACTCCGCCAAATACCGAATCGCCGAAATGGGGCGGAGATAATCGTACCAACCTTTCACACTCCAGGCCGAAATGGCCGCGTCGTGCATCCCGCCACTCAGCGTAAAGTAGGTTTTCACGTCCCATTCCAAAGGATCAAGTAGCGTGCCTTTTCCCTGCCAACGCTTCTCTAACGCCGAATGATCGCTGACTTTGTTGAGGATCACAAACCAATGACCGGGCGGGGTCTCCGAGTCTGGCCCATCGGCCCAAAACTCTGCTAAGACTCGCGCATAATCGCCTCGGGGCACCAATTGTGGTTCGTAGGGTTCGCCCGTCGCGGGATTTTGCGCGTGGCCCGGACTGATGTCTCCGCCTTCTAGCAAGCGATAAAAATCCGGGTAATCGGCGTACTCCCGAGGCAGATCTTCCAAGGCCAAATTCCCAATTCCAGCAGGAGAAATGTCCCACACTACCCCATCGTCGGGCGAAAGCTGGGCTCCCCAGATGGAAACCAGCGAAAACCCCCATTGATAGGCTTGGCTTCCGGGATCGGAGGCAGAGGGCAATTGCAGGTAAGGAGGGGAGCCAGGATCGTGAAAGAGGGCGAAGGGATGCCCATCTCGTTCTTGGATCAGCTTTTCCTGATTGCTCAAGGAAAAAGGTTGTACCTGCCCCCACTCTGGACTCAGGAAAGCCGGGGTAGAACCTTCGATGAAGTTGCCGGACTGATCCACAAACGTTTCCAGCGCCAGGGGTTGCCAGCGGTTGGGATCGGCCAATTGATCGTTGCCGGAGGAAGTGGTGATGAGGGGGGGATTGACAGGCGCGTAGAAGGCATTGTCGTAATCGGTGGCTTCTCTCGAACCATCCTGTAGGCCGTAGTCAATGATGGTTTGGGCAATGAAATTCCCAAGCGCCGCCGGGTCTCCCGAAGCATACTCCACGGAAGTGATCCCAGGGTCATAGCCCAATTCTTCCATCAATTGGGTAAACCGCAGTTTGGATTTTCTGGCCCCGGGAGAGTAGGAAAAGCGATGAGTCAAGAGGCGAAAAGCGGCGTAACTGATGCTTTTGTCGCGGGCAGTTTCCGTGGGTTCGTTTGCCTCATAACCCGCAAATTCGCTCTGGAAGCCATGCAGGGATTTGCCGAGTAGGTAAGGTTCGGCGGCGACATCATAGACCGCCCAGGCATCGAACATGGCGATGCTGGCATGAAACAAGTTTCGAGCGTGAACGGTGGGCCTGGCAAAGTCTCGACGAATGGCGTACAGTAGGGCTTCATTCCACAGTCGGGCCACGGATCGGCGCGGCTGCATCGCTTCCAAATTCAAGGAAACCGGGAGCTTGGTGGTCAAGCTTTCACAGGCTCCGGTTTCGGTCACCCACAATTGTCCCTCGCTTTCCATTTCCCACTGAACCACCACGGAAGCGGTTCCTTGCCCAGAGAGAATTTCTCCGTGCTCCACCTTCCACTGATAGGGGACATTGCCTTGTCCTTCGCAGCGATAGACTTCCTGGGTCAGATAGCCAGATTGGGCATTTCCCCTGATGATCGGAGCGGGTAAATAGCTGCAAGAGCCATCGTCTACCGTCGCCAAGGGATCATAGCTGCAAGACTGCGGATCGGTACAACCGTACACTTTTTCGCTGCTACGGTCCAAAGGGGTGATTCCCTGGTTTTCAATCAGGCGAAAGTGCTGATCAGCAGGCAGTTGTTCGTAGCGCTCCACCAAGCCGGAATTCCAGCGAATGATCACGCTGTCGATGAGGGTTTCCTCCCCCAGTCCAACGTGAACCCCTTGCAGATGTTGGGACATGAATCCCGCACCATAATAGAGACGATGCTGCACCTTGCCTCCGCTCCAAACCGAAACCTGACTCCCCAGTCCATCTCGATTGGAAAGGGTTCCCTGGAGGTGAAATTGCGCCCAATGGGCTGCTTGGGCATCTGAGGCAGGATTTTCAAAGAAAAGGGGGGTATCGTCGGTATTGGAAATCAGCACATCCAGGTCGCCGTCGTTGTCGTAGTCAAACACGCCCATGCTGATGCTATTGGCAGTTACGTCAAAGCCGCTTTCGGTCGAGGCATCTACAAAGGCAATCTCTTCCCCGATTCCTTCCTTTTTGAAATAAAAATTCTGTCGAAAAACGGGAAAAAAGATCACGTCACTTTCGTAGCCATTCAATACCAACAAATCTTCGTCTCCATCCAGGTCCATATCGGCAAACCGGGTGTCCCAGCCCCAATAGGTGTTGTAGACCTCCATTTCTTCCGCCAGATCATCGTAGGTGCCTTGCTCATTTTGGACAAAAAGGCGATTCTCCGCGATGTTGGAGATGTACACCTCAAAGGTGCCGTCCTGATTGATGTCGCCGATGGCCATGCCCATGTCGTTGCCATCGGCAGCTACGCCATAGGCCAGCGCTTCTTCCAAAAAGGTGCCGTCTGCCTGCTGAATGAATAGTTCGTTTTCGGAGAAATCATTGGCCACGAACAGATCCCAACGCCCGTCTCCATTGGCGTCGATGGGCACGCTCATCAAACTGCCTTCTTCTGTCCCTGCCAAGCCTAGTTCCGCAGTTCGATTGGTGAAGGTGCCGTCTCCATTGCTCTCGTAGTAGCTTTTTTCGGTACAGCCCAACCAATTCGGCAGAAACAAATCCAGCCACCCATCCCGATTGACATCCCACCACAGAGCGGTAAAATAATAGCAGCTATCGGCAATGGGCAAACCAGCTTGGGTGGTCTGCTCAGTAAACGTGCCGTCTCCTTCGTTGTGAAACAGTTGGACACTGTGATAATTGGTGAGCAGCAAATCGGGAAACCCATCGTTGTCATAATCGCCCCAAGAAGCGCCCATTTTTACCCCCAATTCCCAGCCCGGATCACTCAGGTCATAATTGTGCAAATTCCCGAAGCCCGCTTCCAGGGTCACGTCCTCGAAGGTGCCGTCATTTTCATTCCGAAACAGCCGACTCCAGGTAGCGGGTTGAACCGCAGAGTAGTCGACCTTGGCAACCATGAATACGTCCAAATCACCATCCTGATCATAGTCTGCGACGGCTACGCCGGTATTGTTGCGCAAGCCATTCAGTTGGGCCTATTCGTAACGCACCGCTTAAGGAAACTGATGGTGAACCTAACTTCATCGACAAGTTCGAGCGGCACACGAG
>JBCCCJ010000602.1:0-4546 GCA_039033615.1 Bacteroidota bacterium | reverse complement strand
CCTCGCAACATGGGAGTAACTCCCTCCGTTGAAATATATATTGTGGATCATTGATGGAGTATTGATAGGGACCAGTGTCTCTCACTGAGCTCAAAAGCCAAGATCACGTTAAAGACTCATCGCTAGGCCGAGGGGATGATTTTCAGCCTAATGGCTGTCCTTCCGAGCCTGCCGAGGAATCTCTTGTGGCCATGTTGCTGCGCCAATCAGCTGATCAGATCCTTCGCTCGACGCTCTGGATGACAATCTTGCGATTGGAGATGCCGGAGGCAAGATGCCTCACGCGGCCTGGAAGGCCGCGCTACTCAGAAAAATTGCCGCCGCTGGCGGGCGAGAAGGATCGTAAAGGCCGACTGAAGGGAGGGTCCGAAACGGAGTGTAGGACGGGAGCGAACGCGGACCCTGACAGAGCCTGACCTCTTCCCTGGCGCTTTTGCCAGGGAAGAGGGCTCGCCCACATCTGCCTGTTTCTAGCGAATAGAGGAAAAAGCAAAAAAATTTTCTGGGCTGGCATGCAATTCCTGAAAGTGGGTGTCTTTCTATTGATGAACAGATGATCTTGCTATGTAAGATTGATCGTCGAAAGAGAATAAAATCCCTACGCAAATGGTCCAATGCCCCCAACCATTCACCCTGATGAAACAGAAAGCGATCCTCTTTTTGGCGGCCCATTTGGCATCTGATGTAAGATTTCGAGCATTTTATACACGCAAACATACAAAAGCAACCTCCTCTACCGTTAGAAACATGTCCTACCCCAATACGTGTTTTTGTGGAAAGTTATCTGTATCTGGTCCCCCTCGCAGTGTTCCTGATGTTCAAAGTCAAGGATCTCGCTGCTCACTCCATTCGGGAGTTGATGAATCGCTACCGAAAGGAACAAGACAATCCGATCGCGATGGAATTGCTCGGCCGTTACCAGGCGGCCTCTCAAGCGGAGCAAGGCGAGATCATTTGGTCTCTGCTGAAGGCGCACGAGCGAGATCTCAGTCGCATTGTGGCTCGCATGGGCGAAGATCCCGAAGAGGAGTTGCAAAATCTCTATCTGAAGTTGCACCAGTTGTTCATGCGGGGCAAGTTTCCCGAGTCGAACTGGAAATATTGGTTGGCGCGGATCATGCGCAACGATATGCTCAACAAGAAAACCCGAAAAAAGCCGTTGGTGTCCCTGCCTATGGAGCGCCTACCGGAGCAAGAAGTAGAAGAACCTAAAGCAGAATTACCTCCTGAGCGGCTCCAGCAGGCCATCAGCCAATTGTGTGATTCCCAGCGTCAAGTGGTGGAATTGCGCTACCTCAAGAAAGAGGGCAAACTGATGACCTATAAGGAAATCGCCCAAGCCATGAATTGTACCGTTGGTCAGGTACATGGATATCTTGATCGTGCAAAGGAAAATTTAAGACATTCTCTCAATGGAAGCATTTAGTCATCCCGACTCGGAACAGCTCCACAAACTAGACTTGATGGTGCTCTACCTCAAGGATCAGACCGATCCTGAGGAGACGGAGCACATCGAACACCTGTTGGAATCCGACCCCTTGTATCGCCTCGCTATGGAAGCGGTGCTGGACTCTCTCCTGACGGATCCGCTGGGTACCAAGGCCGATCTATTGAAGGCAGAGGCAGAAATGCCAATTCTGCTGGACAGGGTGCGGGACCAGTTTTCGGCCCGGCAAATACCTGCTATGAATCCTCCGATTTCGCTACAGGAGCAGTTTCGGAGCCTTCCTGCCTGGCAAAAGTGGTTGGGCGGTCTGGCCCTGCTGTTGGGATTCACGTTTCTGCTGCTCAGTTTCCTGAATCCGGGTACTGGGGAGCTGCCTCAGGCGCAATTGACGCCGGATTCTAACGTCCAGCACGTGGCGGCGTATGTGGATCGCTGTGGAGAGATGGGCATCGGTCGGGGAATGGATTTGAGCATCAACGCTACCATGGTGGAGCAATATGCTCAAGGAAGTTTTGCTCAAGCAGCCCGAGAACTGAAATTGTTGGGGCAGAATCCTACTCTTTCTAGCGAATGCCAGCTTTGGACGCAGTATTTCATTGGCCAAAGCCATTTGGGGGCCGGACAGTGGGAGCAAGCCAAGCAGGTATTTGGCCTTCTGGCTGATCAGACTTCGATGCCGGGTTTGCAAGCCGCAGGACTTTGGTATCAGGCTCAACTGGCCCTCCAAACGGAAGAATCTCAACTGGCTAAGTCCAAGCTCACTCAATTGCTGGAGCTGACCATTTCCGAAGATCAGCACCTGCTACCCCTCCAAGATGTATCTTATTTAGAAGAAGCTCGTCACATTCTCGCGGAGCTTCCGTAACTTCAGTTCCCCGTAATTTTCATTTCCAGGTACCCTAATCCTAATCGCTGCTATGCCTTCTTTCTTTTAGGTCCTCCATTTTAGTCCCCAGCGTTATATGTATCGCTTTGCGTCCCCCCTCCTACTTTGTCTGCTTGCTGCGTGTTTTGTTCCTTCACTCTCCGCTCAATCAGGCTGTTTGATCCGCTTGTATGGAAATTACAATGTAACTCCACAAGCTGGCACCAACGATGTCATTCTCACCACCTACAGCAAGTCTCCCATGCAGATTCAGTTTCTGATGACTTGTTGTCCGGATGGAAAAGCGGAAGTGATCGTTGAAAATCCCCGCAACCAACCTACCAAGGTCAAGGCCATTGAGAAGAGTCTCTACGGCTTTGAGGCCAAGCTATTTGGCTTGGCGAATCTATACACCATTCGGATTCGCTGCGACAAAGAGGTGGTGGCAGAACAGCGCATCATGATCAAGGTGGATGAAAGTAGCCTGGATCGAGAAGACATCGCGGTGATCTTTGCGGTGGAAAAACACGACAAAGAAGCCAAGAAGGCAGGCTGGGAAGACTTGAAGTACACGGTAGAGGATGCGAAAGCCTTGAAGTGGACACTGGAAGAGAAATTCGGCTTCGACGTCCAGTTGTATGTCAATCCCAGTTGGGAAAAGATGTACGAGGTGATGGAAAAGCTCAAAAAACGCCCTTGGGGAGATTTGGATCAATTGTTTGTGTATTTCACGGGACATGGTCATCAAGCCAATGGTCGGGGCTACCTCATCCCCAGCAATGCTGGCAACAGCATCAAGACGTATTACAAAATGGAAGACTTCCGCGATCAAATCAATAGCATTGGGTGCAACAACATTGCCTTGGGCATTGATGCTTGTTTCGCGGCTTCTTTTCTGGAACGCGGAGGTACAGCGGTGCCATTCAGTCGAAAGAGCGCCAACTTGCACGCGTTGCTTTCTTCTGATCGACCGTTCCGCTATTTCATTGGTTCTTCTCCTTCCAATCAAGAGGTCAAGGAGAAAGGCATCTTTTTGCGAGATGAGAACAAAGCCAAGGGAAAATACAAATACGCCAAGAAGAAATTTAAGGTCTCCGAATTCATGTTTGCCATGTTGAAAGCCATCGGAGCAGGAGACAGTGAGTTCAAAGGAGGGCCGATTCCGATCTGGTATGTAGGTCGAAAGGTAGAAGAGTTGTACCAACCCAAGAAAAAGATCTCCGGTCAATACATCTATGCCCGAGCCACGCGCTTTGGTTCTCAACAGGACAAAGGCTTTCATTTTTTGCAGGGGAATTGAGGGAGAGAGAACAGAGGTCAGATCGCTACACTGTCAGACCACTTCGTTGTCGGAGGATTTCCTGATTCTCTAGCCCCCAGTTCCCTACTCCACCAATTCCCCCATCCCCCAATTCTCTATTTCCCCAGTTTCCTATCGACATGAAAAGCACGTTGTTTTGGTTAAGCGGTTTGAGTTTGCTCTTTGGCTTATGGGTCTGGGGAGGTCCCTGGGATTCTCCCCTGCCGAGGGTACAGCAACAGGCGACTGTGGCAGCTGAACAACGACCTGAGCTGCTTCATGCGGGAGAAATTCCTGTAGAACCTAAGGTGCTACAAGCCCAACCACCTGCTTCGGACCTTCCGGTACCCGTTTCTCCTCGCAGCAGTGGCAGAGCGGCTTTTTTTCAACCGGGAGTCGCCCGAAAGCTGCAGGAAGAAAAGGCAGATAGCAGTTCCCTTTCCGCTGTGAAGCTCCCAGATTTTTTGCCGGAAGAATATCAGGCCTGGGCCGCTGAAGCCGAACAAAACTGTAAGGAAATTCTCCACCGCTTGTGGGCCATGCAAGGGGGCATTCGTCCTCCCAAAATTCGCATTCAGCCGTTAGATGGCTATGGCAAACCCGCAGAATACGACCTGGATCAGCGGGAAATCATCTTGGACCCTCGTGCTTATCAGTTGTGTCAACAGCTCAGTCCACAGACTCAAACGGCTTTGGCATTCCTGCTCGCCCATGAATTGATCCATGCCTATCAGCACCAACATTTGGCGTATACTTCTCCGGGTTTCTTTGTCGAAACCAAAACCCTCCAGCAGTGGGCAGAAGGTCAAAAACAACGCCGCCGCAGCATGGAGAGCCAAGCCGATACCTGGGGGGCGATTCTCTGCCACCTCAGTGGCTATGAAGTGGAGCAAAGTGTGCCTCAATTCATCGAGGCGCTGTACAGCCACTTTGG
>JBCCCJ010000601.1:0-4551 GCA_039033615.1 Bacteroidota bacterium | reverse complement strand
GGAATAGCGAGTTGCTCTAAGTGAGACTTGAAAAATAACTTCCTCTTTTCGCGTAGATATTTCTTTCCAGTCGAAGATCCCGGCTTGGCGGGAATCAAGGAATCAACACTCCCGATACTCGGGATAAACTCCGTTTGGTTCCGATACTCGGAATAAACTAAGCCAAATCGCGAAACTTTGGGAAAAAGGGACCCAAAGAGGAGCCTTGACGAAGAGATGGGAAGAAAGAACGAGTGAAAAGATCCAAGTTATTTTTTCAGTATCACTAAACAGAGAGAAAAAGTTCAAGTGAATTCTGGAAAAAGGAGCTACGCCGCCTCTTTCCATTTCCAAGATAACCAAGTAAACCAACATCTTGTTTGCCCCGATCAATCTCCCGGTGGATATACCCACAATTCAGTCCGGCCTAGTTGGATGGGCATGGAACGTCCCAGGAGATTCATGCCTGCCCAGGAGAGGTAGAGACTGATGGCAGCTGCTTGCCAGGCTCCCCGGAAGGTTTTTTGTTGTTGGAGCTGAGCCAAGCGGGCTGCTTTGCCTGGGGTGCTGCTGACCAGCGGATGGAGGGATTTCAACACAGGCTGAAGATCCTCTTGCAAGCGGTCCGTCTTGTCGATGGCCGCGCGGATGTCATCTCCATCCAGTTTTTTGAAATACAGCCAACGATCCATGTCGAACACGGCCCGCCGACTCAACCAGGGGAGAAAGCCCAGTTGTCCCAGGCTGACAAATAGGGTGAAAAAGCCTGCGCTTTGAAGCAAGCCGCTCAGACTAGAGAGCGGTTGGGGAGCAAGCCAACTGGCCAACGCAAACAGGCCCACGTTCCAGAATACAGCCATCAGGATGCCCCGACCATAGTGCCCGGTATTCAAGAGGCCGTGCCTCCTGGCGAGCAACACTTCATACACCCCTTCCGAAAAACGTTCCTGCCAATATTGCGGCATGACCAGACTCGCCATGCCCGGAAATCCTGTGAGACCTCCGGTAAAGCTTTTGTCTGGACTGTCAATCACATTCAGGAATCGTCCGCGGTGGGAGGTGGGGGTAAGGCGGAGAGGAGCGATGGTAACTGCCAAGTACAAGCGGATTGCTACCAGTACAAACATGGAGAAGCCCAGCCAAATCAAGGTTCCCCCAAATCCCAGCCAGTCCGACACGATCATCAGGAGAGAACCTGAAATCCACAAATAGGCGGTTTGAATACTCATGCCTCGGACCCAATTCAGGAGCCAGCGTCCCAGGCTGCGAGTGGATCTGCCGTGTTTGTTGGGGAGGACATGGCCCCCAACCCAGTCAAAAGGCAACAAGAGGAAGCTGTAGCCCAACAGAATCACCGCCAGCCACCCATAAGGAGAGTGCCCGGCGGTGGTTTCAGCGATCCATTCCCATCCATTCGCTCCCCAGATTGTGCCAGCCAATGTGCCAATCATTACCCATTGACCAACGGCTAACCAAATGCGAGCGCGAGCATAGGACATGAAGTCAGAATTAGATTCCCAATAACATGCGAGAAGGATCTTCGAGGCGTTCTTTCACCCGGAAGAGGAAACTTACCGCTTCTTTTCCGTCGATGATGCGGTGGTCATAAGAGAGCGCCACGTACATGATCGGCCGAATTTTCACTTCTCCGTTGACGGCCATGGGGCGATCCACAATGTTGTGCATACCGAGAATGGCAGACTGAGGAGGATTGATGATCGGCGTGGACAACATCGAACCGAAGACCCCACCATTGGTGATGGTGAACGTACCACCAGTCATGTCATCAATGGTGATTTCATTTTTCCGGGCTTTCAACGCATAGTGCAGCACCGATTGCTCGATTTGGTTGAGGCTCATCAGGTGGGCATCCCGAATGACGGGCACGACCAATCCACGTGGCGTGCTCACCGCGATGCCGATGTCCGCAAAATCATTGTACACCATTTCCTTGCCTTCGATCCGAGCATTTACGCCAGGAAACTCCATCAGGGCCATCGTAACGGCTTTGGTGAAGAAGGACATAAATCCAAGGCCTACGCCGTGGTGTTCCTTGAACTTCTCTTTGTATTTCTTCCGGATTTCTTTCACCGCATGCAGATCAACCTCGTTGAAGGTCGTCAACATGGCCGTCTCATTCTTGACTGATACCAGACGATCTGCAATCCTCCGGCGAAGGCCACTCATTTTTTCCCGACGCTCCGTCCGCGCATGTCCCCCACCAACGGTCGGAAGACTTGGAATGGGACGTTCCGGTTTGGCCTGCGGTTCTGGCTTAGGTTCTGCTTTGGGTTGAGGGGCTGCCTTGTGGTTGACTACATCTGTTTTGGTGATGCGCCCATCGCGGCCGCTACCTTGTACATTTGCTGGATTGATGCCTTTCTCTTTCATCAGCTTGCCAGCCGAGACAGAAGGATGACCGGACGCATAAGAACCCTCTTTTTGAGGAGCGGGAGTGGAGGTGCTGGCCTCTTCTTTGGCCGGAGCTTCGGCTGCTCCTTCGGTTTTGGCGGGGGCTTCCGCATCTGCATCAATCGTTGCGATTACTTGCCCGACTTCAACGGTATCTCCTTCTTCAGCAATGAGCTTGACGACTCCCGCATTTTCAGCGTTGATGGTCAGGGTCGCTTTGTCTGAATTGATTTCCGCCAGTTCGTCGTCCATCTCTACATAGGCACCATCTTCTACCAACCAGCTTTCAATTTCTACTTCGGTAATGGATTCTCCCGGACTGGGGACTTTGACTTCGATCATGGGACGAGGGATTTACAATGATTGTTCCTATAAGGTAAAGTTACACAATATTTGTTCCGGTTCGGCTTTTTCTTCCTTGCCAAAATCGCCAGCAAAGGATTCCCACGATTGCTCCCAAACTGTCAATGCCTACGTCTATGATGCTGGCGCCTCGGCCTGGAACAAATCGCTGATGAAATTCATCGGTTCCGGCATAGCATGCACAAAAAAGCCAGGCCCATAGCCAGATTTTCGGGCCAGGGACATATCGTTCTAGCAAGCGATGGCTGAGAATCCCTAGAATGAAGTATTCTGTGAAATGAGCGGCTTTGCGCACCCAAAAAGAAAGGTTGTAGCCTTTGATGTCTGCTGGGTCAATCCCCAAAAAGCCAAGAATCGCCAACACCCACTCACTGGTCTCTTTGGATTGCTCTTTGTCTTGGTGGGAAAGCAAAAAAATCAGCAGCATCCATAGGAGCAATGGAAGCCAATGGAAGAGCCAGACAGGGAAGCGGGAGGGAGCAGGTGTCGCAGGCTGAGAACTCAAAGGAGGGAGATTTGATGGGCTAGGAGACAGAACGATACAGGCTTTCTTCCTTTTTTCTGGAGTTGCGGACACGTTGGACTATGCCCGTAACCAAACCGATCAGGAGCAGGGCCACAATGAGCCCCATCAAGGCATATATGGCTCCTTCTATGGTTAAGGGAACATTGGGCTCAAAGAACATCGATGCGTGGATTGACGGATCGTAATGTCGGATCAGATAAAAGGGCTTGAGCCAGGCAGCCCGTTCGGTGAGGGCCTCTAGGGCTTCCGTATAGCGGTGATAGCGCTGGACGGTATTGAGTTGAACGGAAGACATATCCCGGACCTTCTGGTCGGGATGGTTGGTCATGTCCTCCAAAAATTGATCGACAGACTGCTGGTAGGCGTTGGCGACTTCAGCGACGTCATCATATACCTTCTGGGCTTCCATCCTGGCCCCGGAAAGCACATCTATGTATTGAGAAATGTATACCGGGACCTGAGCAAACAGCACCGCAAACAACACACAGATGATGCGGTCGGTGAGGGAGCCAAAAGATTTCAGAAGCCTGGACATAGTCAGTGATATGATGGATTCCTCCCAAATTACAGCATCCCTGGCAATCCGCCAAAGCAATGCCAGGGTTTGTATTCTGATCGAGAATGCCTTTTTTTGTTGTTAGGAGGTCAGCTTTCGCCTGATTTCCGGGAACGTACCTTGCAACGCTCTTGATATGTTGGACCAATTGCCTGAGAACTGGCTAGATTATCTCATGATCTTCCTCGGCGTAGTCGGGGGATTGGTAGGGATATGGATCACCCTTCGGTTGTTGCGAAAGTCAAAGTCCGCAGAAGAAGTGGAGGAGACTCCTGCCCCAGATAGCGGCAATACCAAACGACCTTATTTGAGAATCAACATGGACGGACAAGGACAGGCCCTGCCTCCTCCCATCCGTACCACGCGCTCAGAACCCATACTTGCAGAGCCAGAGAAAGAAGAACTGCCTGATCCCCTTCCTCAGGAACCGCCCCCCATGCCCAATCGCGACCGTCGGCCCACCATCGCAATTTCTGAAGTAGAAGCTATGGAGTTGGAACAGCAGGCATCCTCCTCTGCTGCCGAAATAGAGTCCGTCGCAGAAAAACCACCTGCTCAGGAACGAGTACGCACCTATCCCAAGGTGGCACAATTTGATCCTCCAAGCCTTTCAGAAACTGGTTTCCCGCAATTGTTTCCCGTCAAAATTAGCCAGCAAAGCAAGACCGAAATGCGGCTTTCGCTGGAGGTGTTTGGGCATACCTTGATTTTAGAG
>JBCCCJ010000600.1:0-4557 GCA_039033615.1 Bacteroidota bacterium | reverse complement strand
CTTTCGTGAAATCAGGCGGCCCTATATAAGAGGTGTGGACTACTTTGGAGGCATCATCAGAGATCGCTTACCAAAGCAAATACGATTATGAAGCTTGTAGACAAAACCCAGATTCTTCAATTAAGCCATAACATTCGTATCGGCGGGATCCCCGAACGCCGTGCGACCAACCTGCTGTATGAGCACTTCCGCTACATGGTACAGCAGGGCCAGCAAAAATTTCGCCTTTCTGATTGTGAAGCCGAGTCAGCTTACCATCAAGCCATTCATTCCCTGATTGAGAGCTTACGTTCTGGTACCTTCAGAGGGGAAAGTACCCTGAAGACCTATCTCCACCGAGCCTTCAAAAATCAGTGCATCAATTCTTCTAAAAAGAGCAGTCGTACTCAGGAAAATGCTCCCTTGGAAGATTGCCCGCAGATCGGTTGTGAAAATCCTACGCCAGATCGCCATCTGATGGTCCGGGAAAAGGTAGAAATGGTCCTCCATTGCCTGGGACGGATCAACGAAAAAGCGCAGACCATTCTCTGGGGAGCTGCTTACCATGGCTACTCCTCGCAGGAAATCGCCCAACAAACGGGCCTCAAAAATGCCGCTACTGTCGATGTCTTGAAACGCCGCTATCGCAAGCAACTCCTGAAGATGATTCAGGAACCCAACATATACGCCTAAGCCCTTATCGTGTAATCAGTTATCCCCCTTGTGTTGGCACCGGCAGTCTTCGGACTGTTCGGTGCCATGTTTTTTATGGAGAAAACTCTATATTTGATTGACCAAATCTACGCTACAAATCATGACAAAATCACTTGGCTTGCGCTTTTCCGCTGCTACGATTCTCGCACTGATCTTACTTATGGGCATCTATCAAGGATGTCAAACCTCTCATTCTCAGGCACCCGAACGAGGCCATGACCCTTGGGTATTCCGTTCCGTTCTGGATTGGCAGGCCCGCATGGTGACCCTGGCCTTGGCACCAGATTTCTGGGTGGCCTATGATGCTCAGCGTGCTTCTTTCTACAAAGCCTGGCCAGAAGCAGTCCTGTTTGACGGACCGGTCTATACCTCGGCTCACGGTCCTCAGCCCGAGTCAGTGGGGGACGCCTATTTGTTGAGTCCCTATGCTGATCCTTGGCGAATTCGGACTGCTAAAGGGGTAGAAATACCCGAAGTTCGCTATTTGGGACATGCCTACGAAGGCGAAAGAGCCGTGCTGAAATATGAGTTGAAACTGGAGGGGCATGCGTTGTTGATCGAAGAACGGCCAGAACTGCGCATCAATGAGGAAGGAACTCCGGGCTTGGAGCGTTCTTTTTCCTACGAAGAAATGCCTGCGGGTTGGGAAGTGTTGATGCAGTTTCGATTGAATTCCCTCTTGCATGAGCACAGCTACGGTAGCAACGGCACCTTCGAAGGCCTGAAAGAAAGCCAGATGGGAAGCAATTCACAAGTGGATGGCTGGTTGAAATTGGTGGATAACAGCCCCACGGTTTTCCGCGCCTGGTTCACCCAAGAACCCCAATTGATAGCGGCGGAGGTAAAAGAACTAGAAATGGATCCTGGCTTGGCCTTGATCGAGCGTTCAGACTGCAAAACCTGCCACAACGAACAAGTCAAAACCGTAGGCCCAGCCTACATCTCCATTGCGGAACGCTATAAATCCACCCCCGCCAATCTTGCCAGCCTGTCCCAAAAGGTCATGAACGGAGGCGCTGGAGTCTGGGGCCAACAAGTGATGACTGCCCACCCGGATCTGCAACTGGATGACGCAAAGAAAATGGTCAGCTACATTCTTTCCCTGGATGGAGAAGGACCAATTGAAGAAGAAGCACCGACGGGAGTGGAAGGCTTCATGGAAATGGAAGTGGAGTATGAACATCCTGGTCTGGTCGCCAATGTCTTTACGTTCGAGGAATCCCTCTTGGATTTCCCCGAAATTGCCGACAAAGATCCGGTAGCTTCGATTGTCGCTCCCTTCATCCACATCGTCAAAGACGAAGATTTTGGTGGGCTCCAGGACAATTTTTATATCGAAATAGAGGGCTTCATCCACATTCCTCAGAGTTCTAACTATGTCTTTCGCCTCTTATCAGATGACGGTTCCCAATTGTACATCGACGGGGAATTGATCGTTGATCATGGGGGATTGCATGGCTTTGATCCCATGGACGGAGAAGTATTGTTGGAAGAAGGGGTGTTTCCGATCAAGGTCCGCTACTTTGAAGCAGGAGGTGGACAAGCCCTCTCTCTGCAATGGGTCGCCCACGGAGAGGATGGTTTTTCAGTCATTCCCCCTACTGCTTTTTCACATGATCCTTCGACCTTGAAAGAAACTTCCGGTCTGGCACCGGGCGAAAGCCTCGCCAAATACATTCCTGGAGATACCAAGCCGTTGGAGGAGGTTCATCCTAGCTTCGATTTGGAGCAAATGCGCCCGAGCCATTTTCAGCCCAAAGTTGGTGGCCTAGACGTGATGGACAATGGCAATCTGGTAGTGAGTACCTGGGATCCGGATGGGGCGGTCTATCTGCTGAGTAATGTCGATAATGGCAATCCGGAGAACATCCGGGTGAAAAAGATTGCGGCTGGCTTGGCTGAACCCCTGGGCTTGAAAGTGGTGGAAGACACCATCTATGTGCTGCAAAAACAGGAATTGACTCAATTGATTGACCATACTGGAGACGGCATCATCGACGAATACCGCACCCTGTGCAACGGATGGCGGGCCTCTAGCAATTTCCATGAATTCGCTTTTGGGCTGGTGTACGAGGACGGCTATTTCTACGCGACTTTGGCTACTGCCATCGAACCCGGAGGGGCCAGTACCCAGCCGCAAATTCCAGATCGGGGCCGGGCGTTCAAGATTTCCCGCAAGGACGGCAGCTTTGAGTTCATAGCTCAAGGCTTGCGTACCCCCAATGGCATCGGTATTGGCGTGGATGGGGAAAAGTTCATCGCTGATAACCAGGGCGATTGGTTGCCAGCGTCGAAAATCATTCACCTACAAGAAGGCGCTTTTTACGGTTCTCGTTCGGTAGATGTTGAAGGGACCGCCTCCCTCACCGAAACCAAGCCGGTGGTTTGGTTGCCGCAAGATGAAATTGGCAATTCGCCTTCTCAGCCGGCCAGCCTGGACGTAGGCCCTTATGCTGGGCAGATGATTCACGGCGAAGTAACCCATGGCGGCGTCAAGCGGGTGTTTGTGGAGAAAGTCGATGGTGCCTACCAAGGCTGTGTATTCCGCTTCACCCAGGGATTGGAAGCAGGCGTAAATCGGTTGGTGTGGGGGCCAGACGGGAAATTGTACATAGGTGGAGTTGGTAGCACTGGAAACTGGGGCCATTATGGGAAGCTATCCCACGGCTTGCAGCGCTTGGCCTACAATGGTCGTTCGACTTTCGAGATGCTGGCCGTTCGGGCCAAATCCAACGGCATGGAGATCGAGTTCACCGAGCCATTGCCCGTCAATGAAGGCTTTGATCCCGCTGATTATGACATTCGTCAGTGGTTCTATCTCCCAACCGAAAACTATGGTGGACCCAAATTGGACGATCAGCAATTGGAGATTCTCAGCATCAACATTTCTGAAGATCGCCACAAAGTCTTCCTGGAGTTGGCAGACATGAAGCCCAACCACTTGATCTATGTACATCTGAAAAAGCCATTTGTCAGTGAACGGGGGCATAGTTTGTGGACTACTGAAGCTTGGTATACCTTGAATCGGATTCCTTCAGAGACTGGTTTCGTCAGCACCTATCGCCCAGAGCAAGTAGGTCAGAATGAATTGAGCCAAGCGGAAAAAAAGGAAGGCTGGAAGCTGCTGTTTGATGGGCAATCCACCAACGGCTGGCGGTCCTTCGGTACAAAGACCATCGGCTCTGCCTGGAAAGTGGAGGATGGTCTCCTGACCTTGAATGGGGAGCAGGAAGGCTGGCAGTTCAAAGATGGCGGGGATATTGTTACCACCGAAACCTTCGACAACTACGAATTGCGCCTGGAATGGAAGATCTCCGAAAATGGGAACAGCGGCCTGATGTACCACGTGCAGGACGATGGGAGCTACGAATATCCCTGGCATACCGGGCCGGAAATGCAGATTCTCCACGACGAAGGGCACCCTGATGGACGCATCTTCATGCACCGGGCGGGGGATTTGTATGACTTGATTCCGAGCACTTATCGGGCCACCAACCCGCCAGGAGTATGGAATGAAGTCCGTCTGGTGTCCAATCAAGGCAAGATCGAGCATTGGCTCAATGGCCACAAAGTGGTCAGTTACGATATGAACAGCGCCGAGTGGCAGGAACTGGTGGCCAACTCCAAATTCGGCGAAATGCAGAGCTTTGGTCAGTTCCAATCCGGCCACATTTCCCTGCAAGACCACGGAAACGAGGTATGGTTCCGCAATATCAAAATCAAGTCCCTGACTCAGCCTGAATTGGCTGCAAAATAAATGATTCATTCTCAGACTTGGTAGGGTTTATGCACGCTATTATGAAAGAGTATCTGCCTTACCCTTTGGGCAAAGCCTTCACCACAGCGGCGGGTTGGCCACGAAGT
>JBCCCJ010000599.1:0-4560 GCA_039033615.1 Bacteroidota bacterium | reverse complement strand
CGCAAATCAGATCGATCAGTTCCATAATGTTCTTCGATCTCGGCCCAGCTTCTTTGGTCAGCAGTCCCCAGGCTGGTGGTATGAAAGGTTAGCACATCCAGGGCCAGTCCATTGCTCGCTGCGTGATGAAAATCGGGATGTTGGGCCAATAGGCTGAGTTGCTGATCCAGGAAGTCCTTCATCAACATCCCCGCCCGCTTGTTTCGCTGGTAGTCAGCGATGGACCAAAATCGTTTGCCGCTTTGCTGAAATTGGGTTTCCGTCCCTTCCCACATTCTCGACAACAGAATCTGCAAAATGGGCGCGATGGCAGTCTCCTTATTTTCCAACAAATCCCCTGCAATCAGATTCGGCAAATGCTTGTCCTCGGCTCTGGACCCCAATTCCATTTCCAATTGGTAGGCGTCCCGCAATCGTTGAGAAGAGGTGCCTCCAGTGATGATTTCTTCGATCCCCCGTTGGTTCAAGGGCCGCATGAACACATCTTCCCAAGGCAGCCCGGATGCCAGGCAAAAGCCCTTGATTTCGGCCAGATAGCCTTTCCGAAAACTCAAGACGACCCGAACCTCCTGCCGAAGCTCAGGGTGAAGGACCAGGGGAGCGATTGCTTTCAGGAATTCCCGCCATTCTACCTCCGGTCGGGCATTGGGTTGCTGTCTGGTAAAACTTTCTTCCGCCTGATCCACCAACAACACGACCTTGGGAAGCGGAAAAAAAGGATTCTCCCCAGCATCGTTCCAGGCATGATGAGCCAACATACAGCCTACTCGCTCTGTGAGGGTGTCGCCTTCCGCGTTCTCGGGCAAAGCGGCCAATAGAGAATCCCGCAATTGGAGGGTGACATCCCGGCGGACGTACACGACCTGCGTATAGCCGGACAAACGGGGGAAGATTCCGGCTTCTAAAAAGGAAGATTTCCCGACCCCGGACTGGCCATGAAGCAGCAGCAAGGAACTGCGGAGTTGGGTGGATAAAAGGCTGAAAAATTGCCGAATCTCTTGCCCTCGCCCGAAGAACACCTCGGAATGTTCTGCCTGATAGCGGTCCAGGTATCGAAAGGGGTTGGCAGGCGGATCAGGACGTTCGGCTTTGGGTTTGCGGGCCAATATCGGCTCAGGAAGTCCCAGCAAAGGATTGTTGGCTTCGCTGCCCAGGTTCCAGTCAGGTTCGTTGCTGAAGAGTTCCCAGGGAATGCCCCTGCTTGGTGCAAGTGCATCTTCGGTTTCCTCCAGTTCCAAAGAGCGCATCAATCCCCTGCCTTCCAGACTCTCTACCAGGGTCGCCGCCGCGTGAAATGCCTGCCCAATCGGTGCGCCCAAAGCGAGACTTCGGTACAAACGAGTGGCGAATTGCGCAGCTACTTCATCCTGGATCTCCCGATCAGTCCCAATGACCGAAGGGATGCCTTCATCGGCCAATTCTTTGGTCTGTTGAAAAGTCGAACAACCATTGAGGAACACCAACTTCAGGTGGGGCTGCTGGCGAAAGAAAGAAACCAAGCCGCCTGCATGGGCGATATGAGGCGGGCCACCATCCGTAGATTCCAGCAGTAATTGGTAGCCATCGGCATGACCGCTGAAGTGAAAGGCGGCAATTCGACTCCCATGTTCGCTGAATGCATCAAAAATTTGATGAATATTGGCTTGGCTTAGAACCTTTAACTCAAAAACAGGTCTTTTGCCTGCTTGGGTGAGTTGTTGGTTGACTGCTTCCAAACCTGCGATGATCTGTTCTCTTTCGGCATCCAGAGAGCGAAGGTAACGAGTGGAGACCTTGCTTTCATTGGCGAAGGCAAGCAGTAGGATTGGTAAGACCTGATCCATTTCAGCAGGAACAGCAGGCATGAAGTTGGAGGGTTAGTTGTATCATAGGAAAGATAGGCAGTCCAGGCCAATGCTGACGGAGCGAAATCCTTGTCGATAAAACTAGCCCTTTTTCCGCATAGCGGCCTCAGAAAAAGCTCATATGATCCATCATACTCGCTTTTACTTCTTTGCCATCCGAAAAAATGACGGCGTTCTATTTGATCAATTCCCTCATTCCGGCAGCACTAAGGTCAACCCCCTCTATCCGCATAACAGGCAGATTCTCACCGAAACAGCCTCCTATTTGATCAGGTTTTTTCCCGTATATTGCATCATGCGCACAGCTCTCAAGGCCTTTTTCTTGCGAATCCCCTCTTCAGCCATCCTTTCTCTTCGGATGGTCCTCTTTTGGGGAATCTGGGCCATGATCGTGCCAACCTCCCTTGGACAAGACGATGACTCGACCGAGGTGAAGCCTTTTTGCTGGCAATTGACCAGTCCGCAGGATACTCCGGTGGATTTGACTCCTTTTTTGCAAGTATGGCCAGACAGTTCAGGCGACATTGATCTATCCATCGTTCATACTCGTCCGGAGCGGATCTGGCAGACCTATGACCAATTGGATCGCCCCATGCGGACAGAATGGGTGTATTGGGGCAGAATCCGGCTCTGCAATGAACAAAACTATCCTTCGTCTTGGGTATTGCAGGGCTTCGACAACGGGCAGGCCGATTTCTATCTGGTGAGTGATTCCGGTTTGCTTACCCATGAAAAAGGGGGCAGGCATTATCCGGACCAGGGAAAAATCCTTCCCGAAAGTCACGTTCCGGCTTTTCCCTTGCAATTGAGCGGTGGAGATTCTCTCACCTTATATCTTCGCATCCATGAAGTGGACCATAGCGAACCCGCTTTTGCCCCTACCCTCTATCCGGCGGATGCCTGGCACCAGATGGAGCCAGAACCCAGGGCCGATCTTGCGATTTTCTTTTGTGGGATTTTCTTCATCATGATGTTGTACAACCTGATTTTGTACTTCAATCTCCGGGTAATCGCCTATGTGTACTACAGCTGTTACCTGATGTGCGTGCTGCTGTTTGTTCTCTTCACCGTAGGACCGATGCAGAGCCCGCCCTTTGGGAATCCGCGTTGGTTGCTCCCCATCGCCTACCTCGCCTTCGGAGCGATCAATGTGTTTTACTTTCTCTTTGGGCGTAGTTTCCTCAAACTGCGGGAGCTCCTTCCCATGTGGGACCGCTTTCTGGAAGGCTACATTCGCATTCGCGTCTTTGCCATTCTGGCCGTTCAGGTTCTGGTCTTGGTGAGTTTCCATTTGCCATTGACAGAATCCATTGAGTTCTTTTTGCTGTTGCTGGATGTCTTGATCGCCATCGGGTTGATGATCGCCCTGGGACGAACTTCTTCTATCCCAGCGCGGTTTTTCATTGCGGGTTCGGCATCGGCCCTGCTATTTGGTTTGAGTATTGCGGTGCTGGGACATTTGTATCCCATTCCGCACTCCTACACGATATTTCTGGTTTCGCTGGTCATTGAAATGATCCTGTTCTCATTGGGATTGGGATACAAAATTCGGGAATCAGAACAGCAGAAACTGGAGGCAGAACGGGAGAACCGGGAAGCCCAGGAAGCCCTCAACCAAGAGTTGTCCAAAATCAACACTGCCTTTGGGCGTTTTGTCCCGCATGAATTTTTGCGTTCGCTCGGGCATGAAAGCATCCTGGACGTGAATCTGGGGGATCATGTGGAAAAAGAAGTAACCGTTCTCTTTTCTGACATCCGGGGCTATACCAGCCTTTCCGAGAAAATGTCCCCCAAGGAGAATTTCAAATTCCTCAATGCTTACCTCGGTCGCATGGGGCCCACCATTCAGCAGCACAGTGGCTTTGTGAATCAATATTACGGGGATGGCATCATGGCCCTCTTCTTAGATTCTCCCAGCCAAGCGTTGCGCGCCGCCCGAGGCATGTGGCAGACCCTGCAAGAGTACAACGCCCAGCGCGAACGCAAAGGCCGCCCCCCGATTCATATCGGCATCGGTCTGCACCGGGGGCCGCTGATGATGGGCATCATTGGAGATACCTTGCGACTGGAGGCAGGCGTGGTTTCCGACACGGTGAATACCGCTTCCCGGATGGAAGGCCTGACCAAGCACTTTCAAGCCAAGATCATCTTTTCTGAGTATTTGATGAATCAATTGCCGGATGATGCTCCCTTCCACTACCGCTTTTTGGGCAAGGTGCAGGTCAAGGGCAGAGCCGAACCCATCGGCGTTTATGAGTGTTTTGACCCAGATTCCCCCCGTATTTTCCGACAAAAAATCGCCAGTCGCCCCGCTCTGGAGCAAGCGCTGGATGCCTATTATGCCAAGCGATTCCCCCAAGCCGTCCAAGGCTTTGAAGACGCCCTGGAGGCCTATCCCGAAGATCCGGTAGCCCTTCGCTACAAAGAAAAAGCCCTTCATTATCTCCTCGAAGGCACGCCAGAGGACTGGAGCGGGGTGGAGATGGTGCTGTTTAAGTGAGGGTGAGGGCAGGCCGATCAATTACCCATAGAGACAGGGCAGGCACTGTCCCTCCCATCAAATCATCTATTCATGATCCCCTTACCCAACATACAAAGACAGGGGCATTGAGCTGTTGCAGGAGTCCCGTCCGGACCTGATCTCGGAAGTGGGGACGGGTAGGATGTGCGAGAGGCGGATTAGAAAAGCTCTCCGAAGAACTCAGCTGCAGGGGTG
>JBCCCJ010000598.1:0-4560 GCA_039033615.1 Bacteroidota bacterium | reverse complement strand
GGGGTTGATACCCATCTAAAAATCCGCGCGCTGGCCGATCGGCTTCCTCCCAATACCTCTACCTCCCATCTCAAAACCCTCCTTGCCCCCCTGATTGTCGATTCTCAGGTAGAGCAGGAGCTGTTTTATCAATTCTTCGAGCAGTTTTTTCACCGCTACGATCATGTTCCAACAGACCGACCGATCCCTGTTCCTGCTCAGTCCACGCTAGTAGCAGAAGCTCCCGAAGAACAGCCTCCCACCTGGTTGAGGGTTCTCTCGAAGCGAAGATTTTACCTGGCCACCCAACTGATCATCCTGGGGATTCTCGGAATGGTGGGCGTGTATTCCATAGATTGTTTTCGGGAGACGCGCAGTTTTCGGGCGACCATCGAGTGTCTCACGGGCTCCTTTGTCCCCTTTGACCAGCCGATCAGCCCCCAAGTACCTGATTCGCTGACGAGGCGCGGAGGGGATACCATTCGTTCGCTACCGCCCGATGAAGGAAAACCGACTCCTGGCAGCCTCAACCGGACCGCCAGCCTGGATGAAGCGAGCATTTTGCAGGAAGACATTACCCAGTATCAAGCCAGTTGGTGGGAACAATACAATCCTGTCATCAAGCTCTTATTGTTTCTCGCCATCGCAGGGAGTTGGCTGTTCCTGGAAATCTACCGCATGAATCGACGTCGGTATTTTCTTATGAAGGAAAACCGGAAGAAAGGCCCCTATTACTGGCCTTTACAAGCAGAAGAGCGGGAAGAAGACTTAATTCTATACACCGAAGAAGCTTTTTTTGAGGCCAGTCGACAGCTCAGGAATCGGGAAATCATTTCCTCCAGCGAATTGGACATCGAGAGCTCCATCAAAGAAACCCTGGAATCCGGCGGCTTCCCCCAGTACCGCTTCAAACAAAAAAGCAAGCCTCCCGAATATCTGGTGCTCATCCAAAAGCAGAGCGAGCGCGATCATTTGTCGATGCTCTTTGATCAGATGATCCTGGAAATCTCTAAGCAGGACATTTTTGCCGAACGGTTTTTCTTTGAACAAGATCCCAGACTTTGTTGGTCAGAACGATTTGGCGGTGAAATCTATCTGGAAGAACTCTATCGGCGCTATCCAGAAAACCGCCTCATCATCATTGGAGACAGCGGGATCTACTTTGATCCAGTAGGAGATGGGCTATGCGGGTGGATCAATTGGATCAAAAAATGGCGGCAGGTGGCCATCGTGAGTACGGTCAATCCGCTGGATTGGGGACGGAGAGAGCTGGAAATTTCCCGACAATTTTTGCTGCTACCCTCCAATCTGGAAGCCCTGGCTTCTTTGTCAGACCTCCTGAATCAGGATCGACAAAATCACCTCCGCTATTGGCTGGATCAAAATGAATATCCCCGCATTCCCGATTTGGAGCAAGCAGAATTGATTCCCGCTCTGAAGCGCTACTTTGACATCCGACAGCAAGGAGAGTCCTCCATCTATGAAAAAGGCGCTGGCTATCCACAATTTGCTCATCTAGCAGCCTGTGCCTTATACCCGGAACTAAACTGGGATCTGACCTTGCGACTAGGGGAAGAGTTGGCCAAGGCACACCAAACTGATTTGGTCAGCCCCAGACGACTCCTGGCCCTCGTTCGACTCCCCTGGTTTCGGCAAGGATATTTGCCAGAAGAGGTCAGGATTGCTTTGCTCAAATCTCTTCGGGAAGAAGACCGCAAATTGGCCCAAGAGACCCTGATCAAGGTCCTCAAATCCCAACAGTTGCCAAGTGGCTCTTTTGCCGAAAGTGAGCATCAATTGGCCATCGCAGTGCAAGAAGCCCAATTGCACAATGATTTCTCCCACAATGTCAAGCTGATTCAGAAGGTTCAGGATTATTCCCTCAACCACGAGATTCAGGATCAAACCGTCATTGAGTACCTGGATTCTTTGCCGAAATCAGTGTTAAAATTCCAGCTTCCCAAAGGGTTCAAGCAGGTATTTTTCCGGCAAGGACTTCCCACCCTGGGTCTCAAAAGTTGGATTCGGGCAGCCTTTGCTTTGGGGATCAGCTGCCTCATTCTCTTGAGCATCAATGATGCCTGGACCAAGATTCGTTCGTTCAGAGGGCAGAGCTATTACTTGGCCGATGATTATGCCAAGATGCGCTTCTTTACCCATGTCGGCAATGAATTTCTCAAGGATCAACAATACAGTGCTGCGACCTCAGCCTACGAGCAGGCCATCCAATACCGGGAGGAAGCAGGCCTCCGTGGAGATGCGTATTTGGTAGCAGATTATAACCTCGCCCTGTTGAAATGGCAGAACGGAGAGGAAGAACTGGCTCAGGCCGAGTTTGCCATGCTCAGCGAACAATCGGAATCGATGATTGAAGTCGCCGATTCCGTCATTGATTCCAAAGACTTGGAGTTGTTGTCCCAGGTAAAGAGCAAATCGAACTACAATACCGGGGTCATCGCCTACCGTTCCGAAAATCTGGACTTGGCGCAAGATGCCTTCCAACGATCCATCAAAGCCAATGATCGTCAGGCAGAAGCCATCTATGGACAGGCCATGGTATTGATCCGAAAAGGATTGGATACCCAGGGTGCGGACCAGGTCAACAAGCTCAAACTGGCCTTGAATCGGTTGGAAGATGTCAAGCAAGCAGATTCGACCTTCCTGGGCAAACAACAAGACCTCGCCCCGATCCTCGATTCTGTCGGCACTCGGGTCTATCCAACCTCCTTCCAAAAATCGTTGAATGAATTGCGTTCTTCCTTGGGATTGCCAGCCGCAGTCGTCGATACGAGTATGAATACAGCGATGGTGGTTTCGGTAGAAGATGAAGCCCAACTTGCGGACGAAGTTACCTATATCAGTGATTTCCAGGAAGGACTGGCCGTGGTTCAATTTGAAGGCAAATATGGCTTCATCGACCAAAAGGGCAACTTACTCGGCATCAAATATGCAGACGCCCGCCCTTTTTCAGAAGGCTTGGCTGCGGTCAAATCGGGTAAATCGTGGGGATATGTAGATAAAAACCTCCGAGAAGTCATTCCACTTCAATACGAAAATGCCGGAGCATTCAGTGAGGGAAATGCGAGTGTCAAATTGCGAGGCCGGTGGGGGATGATCGACCGGCGCCAAACCGTCCTCATTCCGTTTCAATATGATTTGGCCTTCGCTTTCGAGCCTGCGACCCAGGTTCCAGAAGGCGCAACGAGACTCGCGGCAGTGGTACAAGGCGGAAAGTATCTCTACATCAATCCC
Organism: Bacteroidota bacterium; assembly: GCA_039033615.1. Lineage (GTDB taxonomy): Bacteria > Bacteroidota > Bacteroidia > J057 > J057 > JBCCCJ01. The sequence goes on along the minus strand of JBCCCJ010000598.1, from coordinate 1,329 downwards.
AAGGGAGAAGAAGCCTTTCCAGACAAGCGATTCCAATGGGCAGAAAATTTCGGCGAGCAAGGCGGAAAATTCGCCAAAGTCAAACGCTGGGGTACTCGCTATTACTTGAATCGACAAGGAGCATGTGAGGCCGCCTTGCTCAAAGATAGGCGTTGTCCAACGGAACAGTGGGAGAAAAAGCTCCTTCGAGAAATCCGGGGCCATGTAGGTCCAATCAATGCCGTGGTCACGGCTCCCAGAGGAGATTTTTTGGTCAGTGCCGGCTCGGATGGACAAGTCATCGTGTGGGACCGAATGGGCAAAAACCAGGTGGCAGTGATGGATCAGGGGAGCTCTGTCCGAAGTGTGGCCATCTCATCCGACAGCAAAGTCATTGCCAGTGGGGGCGACGACGGACAAGCCCAAGCCTGGGCACCTGATGGTTCTCTGCTGCAAAGCCTGGAGCTCGGCAAGGCCCGAATTTGGTCCGTGGCAATCTCTCCCGATAAAAAGTTGCTGGGGATCGGTTCAGAAGATCGGAAAGCCTATCTCTACGACCTATCCAGTGGAAAGGAACTCACCCGCTTTGAACAACATCGTCAGGCGGTCAATACCATCGCTTTTTCCCCCAGTGGCAGACAAATTGCTTCTGGATCAGAGGATGGGTCGGTGTATCTATGGAATCCGGCAGGCAAATTGCAGGGAAAGATAGAAGTGAGAGACCAAGTGCTTTCCCTGGCGTTTTCTCCCAATGGAAAAACCCTCTTGATTGGGACCAAAGCGGGCGTGTTGTTGTGGTATGAGGTGTCGCAGAGCCCTTACCGACCCATCAAAACCGTGGGTAGACACCAGGATTGGATTTGGCAGGTCGGGTTTTCACCGAATGGTCAATACTTTTTGAGTGCTTCGGCAGACAATACTGCCAGGGTATGGAACCAGGCGGGGGAAGAAGTGCTACGAGTTCGGGAACCAGGCACGGTGCGATCGGTCAGCTTTTCCCCGGATGGGTCCTTGCTCATGGTTGCTTCTTGGGGGCCTACGAATTCTGGAAACAATAAGGTGAGCTTTTATCAGTTAGACATATATTAAGACAAGTTCTGGTGGATCTTTGGCGCAAAGCCTCCGTTGACGCCCGAAAATTGACCACTCAACGACAAAAGCCCATAGCTTGGCTGAAATTCGTACCTTTGTTTTCAACTATTTACCAGGCAAATACTCACGTGAACAGAAATTATCTCATCCTCATTGGCCTTGGCATAGCAACAATCGTCGCATTTTTGCTAATCAATTTCCTATCTGGCAGTAGATCGAATAGCAGCAGTACCATTACTGCAAGTGAGCTCCAACAAG
>JBCCCJ010000597.1:0-4579 GCA_039033615.1 Bacteroidota bacterium | reverse complement strand
GGCTATCCCAAAACAAAAAAAGGAGTGCCTGTTCAGGCACTCCTCTTTTTGACTATCATTCTACCAGATGAGACGATTATTCATCCTCACCTACGGTCGCTTCTGAACAGTTTTCATGGTAAGGAGAGTTGGCATCAACCAGCGGACTTAAGTCGTCGCCCTTTACTCTTCCCTGGAAGTCGTCCTCAAAAACGATGTTTCCATCGGAGAAAACTACGATATCGTCAACGTGGTAGACCCCATCACTGGTAGAGGAATTGGAATTGTATTTCCACTGGAAGTTATGCGCACCGTCAATGGTCGTCGCTAAGTGCTCCGCAACCATGTCAGCATCGTTAGGGTCTCTGGTCGTACTAGGCGCATCTGTGATGATGGTTTGCCCATCAATGACCACCGTATAGGTTGGGGGATTGGTCCCATCAGCAATCCAACTGATGTCAACAGACACCCATACGTCAGGCATACCCTCAGGGAAATTAGCCGCCGCAATGGTCGCGTCAGAAGCTCCTTCACGGAACTCATGATTTGCATTGTCTTTCAATCTGAGCTCTACAATTGAGTTTTTTCCACTGGTGGAAGTACCCGTTACGTTGATGAAACCATCGGCAATGTCCATGTCAACCGGGCCTTGAGCCACTCTGTACATAAAGGTTACCCTTCCGTTTTGGATGGAATCAACCGCCAATCTGAGTTCCCCAGTGTCGTCGTCTCTGGTGTCAGTAATCACAGCATATCTGTTCTTTGGTGCGGTAACCTCTACGGTCTCAGTAGTCGTACCGGTTACGCCATCGGAAGCAGTTACCGTTAACACTACATCGTAAGTGCCTTCAGCAGAAAAGGTGTGGGATGGGCTCTCTTCCGTAGAAGTCCCGTCTCCGCCAAAGTCCCAAGAAGAAGTGAAGGATCTGTCAGTGATTCCATTTACAACAGAACTGTTGGTGAAATCATAGATCAGAGAATTTTCGGCATCAACCTGTGCTGAAAAGCTGGCAACTACGGTTGAAGGATCAGGAGTGGGCTCTACTGGTTCCTCTCCACAGGAGGTGATTACAGCAGTTGCCAAAAACAAGGCCATCATGAGAACGATGCGCTTGTTTATTGTTCTTAAGAAAATTTTCATGTCAATTACGTTTTTATGAAAAAAGAGTTTTGGAAATGATTGAAGTGGTGTTGTTACCCTATTTGCAAGGGGGGAAGCCGCTGGTGCTCACTTAGGGTACTCTTTTCACAGAAACGATCCTTGACCCGTTGTTTCAGAGGGTTCATTTTTCACGTGATGTAGTAGTACCTGGTAGTCTTACTTATGCAAATGTTGTCTTACCTATTGCTTACTTCTCAAGTCGAATCCTGGCCTTATCTTAGCCATTGCTGCCGCACCTTCAGGTCGACATGATTTGGTAAACCATTAATTGGTTAACCAATTTAGGGCAAAGAGTTTGGACTGCCAAATTTTTTGATGATTTTCCCCCAATATGCAGGCATCTAAGCAATACAAGCCATATATGGGAAACGCCATAACTTGCCAACATTGACCCTGACGATTGGCGAATCAAATCCCGTCAGGCTCATGAGTTCCCCATTAGGGAACATCAGAAACGCTCAACCAAGTGAATCCCTACGAAAAATGGGCTGGCGGTCAGGGAATTCGTAAATTCGTGCCTGAAACAACTGAGTGGAGCTAAGTAGCCTGACGAAGTAACGTCGTCTATCCTCTGCTCCCAACAATCAAGGAAGTTATGGCCCGGAGAAGTTATGAGACCCTGCTGCAATTGGACGACAAATTTGTCAGTGCGGATTTGAATACCGAGATGTTTGCCTGCGACATCTCTCAGTGCAAGGGGGCTTGCTGTGTGGAGGGAGACCTCGGCGCTCCGCTGGAAGTGGAGGAATTGGGCGTGCTGGAGGAGATTTACGAAGCAGTAGCGCCTTATCTCAGAAAAGAAGGCAAGCGAGCCATTGAAGAACAAGGACAGTACGTGCTGGATATCACCGACAGTTTCTCCACCCCCCTGGTCAATGGAAAAGAGTGTGCCTACGTAACCTTCTCCAAAGAAGGGGTAGCGCTTTGTGGCATAGAACAAGCTTATTTTGACGGAAAAACTGATTTTCGGAAGCCGATTTCGTGTCATCTATATCCAGTCCGAATTACCCACCTGAAAAAAGGCGAAGCGCTCAATTACGATCGCTGGAGCATTTGTTCCCCCGCCTGCAAAAAAGGGAAAACAGAAGGCGTCAAAGTTTATGAATTTGTCAAGGACGCTTTGATCCGAAAATATGGAGAAGCCTTCTACGAGGCACTGGATATGTTGTACCAACAGGTGCCACCAGAGGAAGATTGATCCGACAGCTTTTCCTTTCCCGAGGGCTTTCGCTGTCAAATTGTCAGAAAATCAGGGCTTGGCTCGCTCAGGTATCAAATTTGTTTGGCACAGGACGTTACCACGACTCTAATACCAAGCAAATCATATGGAAAAAGGCACGATTTCCGTCAGCACGCAGGACATTTTTCCCATCATCAAGAAGTTTCTCTACTCCGAGCAGGAAATATTCCTTCGGGAGTTGGTCTCCAATGCCGTAGATGCTACGCACAAAATCAAGCATTTGGCCTCGATTGGAACCTTTGAGGGAGAATTGGGAGAGCTCCAAATTGAAGTCAGCATTGATGCAGACGCCAAAACGCTCACCATCAGCGATATGGGGATCGGCATGAGCGCCGAGGAAGTAAAAAAATACCTCAACCAGGTGGCTTTCTCCGGTGCCGAAGAGTTCATCAATCAGTTCAAAGACGCAGGAAGTACCGAGGAGATCATCGGAAAATTTGGTCTCGGATTCTACTCTGCCTTCATGGTGGCGGATCAGGTAGAGGTGGTGTCCCAATCCTGGAAAGAGGGAGAAGGAGCCGTGCGTTGGACCTGTGATGGCACCACCGAGTTTACTCTGGAAGAGGCAGAAAGAGAAGGAAGGGGTACAGACATCATCCTGCACCTCAACGAGGAAGCCAAGGAATATCTCGGAACCGCTCGGATTCGCCAAATCCTGACCAAGTACGGTCGGTTTTTGCCCATCCCGATTGTGTACGAGGAGGAAACCATCAACAATCCTCATCCGCTTTGGAAGAAGTCTGCAACGGACTTGGAGGACAAGGATTACCTGGAATTCTTCAAAGAGCTGTTCCCGATGGAGCAAGAGCCTCTTTTCTGGATTCACCTCAACGTAGATTATCCCTTCACCCTGAACGGGATCCTCTTTTTCCCCAAAATCCGCAAGGACATTGATCCTCGCCGCAACAAAATTCAGCTGTATTCTCGTCAGGTCTTCATCACCGATGAGGTCGCGCAGATTGTGCCGGATTACCTGATGTTGTTGCAAGGGGTGATTGATTCGCCCGACATTCCGCTGAACGTCTCGCGGAGCTACCTGCAAGGCGACCCCAACGTCCGCAAGATCAGCAGCTACATCACCCGCAAGGTTGGCGACAAGCTGATTGAAATCTTCAGAGAAGACCGGCAGAAGTACGAAGAGAAGTGGCAAGACATCTCTGTCTTCATCAAATACGGGATGCTCTCCGACGACAAATTCTATGACAAGGTCGAAAAGGCTTGTCTGTTGGAAAATGTGGATGGCAACTTCTTTACCCTGGAAGATTACCGGGAAAAGATTGCTGCTAAGCAGACCGACAAGGACGAAAGTGTGGTGTACCTCTACGCCACTGACCGACAGCAGCAAGACATGTTTATCCGGGCAGCAGAGGCCGAAGGCTATGATGTCCTCAACCTTGATGGGGCCTTGGATAACCACTTCATCGGTCTCATGGAGCGGAAAGTGGAGAAATCCCGCTGGGTACGGGTAGATTCAGATACGGTTGACAAATTGGTTCCAAAAGCGGAATCCGAGGAAGAAAGCAAAGACGAAAACGAACTGATCCTGAGCGAAGAGCAAGAAGGGAAAGTCAAGACCGCTTTTGAGGAAGTGCGCCCCAATGAAGGCATGATGGTGCAGCTAGGGAAACTGGGAGCCGCTCAATTGCCAGTTACCATCACGCGCCCGGAATTCATGCGGCGGATGCGAGATATGGCGGCCATGGGCGGGGACGACATGGGCATGATGGGGATGGCTGGCTTGCCCGACAGCGTCAACGTGGTGGTCAACACGCAGCACCCCCTCGTTCAAAGCATGATCGACAGCGAAACCCCCAAGGTCATGGCCAAGCAATTGCTGGATTTGGCGTTGTTGGGACAGAATATGCTCACCGGGAAGGATCTCACCGAGTTCATCCATCGCAGCGTAAACATGCTCGCGAAAGAGCAATAAGACAACTTGTTATTTTCTACTTCATGCGGCTTCCGATTTCGGGGCCGCATGTTTTTTATCTGGTTGGCTCTTTCTATCACCACCCTTCTGCTTGCGAGAGCCAAGTTTGGGGTCGCCTGTCCCGCAAGCGGGATTTCGCTTCGCTCAACCAGTCCAACTTTTTGGTCGGCAAAAAAGTTGGCAAAAAACCGTCGAAGCCCCAGCCGATTCCACAATCCGGCCCCCTTCCTCGGGCTTCGTGGCCAACCCGCCGTGGTGGTGAAGGCTT
>JBCCCJ010000596.1:0-4585 GCA_039033615.1 Bacteroidota bacterium | reverse complement strand
AAGAGAGGCTTTTTTTGACGAAGAGATGGGAAGAAAGAACAAGTGAAAAGGTCCAAGTTATTTTTTCAGTATCACTTAGACGCAACCATTCAGCTTTCTTACAGGCATGTTGGAAAATCAACGAAAATGGAAATAAAAAGCAGGCCCGCCTTCGTTATTTAAGGAAGTAATCAGGTTAATCCTTTTGGTACTTGTTGCTCGGTACCCCTACCCTAGTCACCAAGTTTGCAAGTTGCCTGCATGAAACCGCAGCTTCTGTTTGTATGTATGATCCTCTGCTTCCAGGCAAATGCACTGGCTACCAGTGTATTGGACAGCCTTCAGCGCCAACTGGACACCTGGGTCAACGAGGAGGCCCAAGAGGAAATGCTGAGCACCCAACTGGTGCTGGCAAGTACCTACAAAGAGCAATATCAGTTCGAATTGGCCGAGAAACACGCCTTGGATGCGCTCTCTCTTGCACGTTCGATCAACCAACCTACCCAACAATTCAGGGCCTTATTCCTGTTAGGGAATGTAGCATTTTGGCGGGATCAGTACCCGCTGGCCATTGAGCGACTGACCCTGGCAAGAAAAATCGGGCAAGAGCACGCCACCCTCTCTGAACAATCGGACAATTTATCTTTGCTTTCACAGGTGTATTTGGCGCTGGGAAAGCACCGACAGGCGTTGTTCCATCAATTCCAGGCCAAAGAGATGGCGGAACTCACCAATGATTCGCTCCTGATGGCCAAAGCATTCAACTCCTTGGGGATCATTTACTACCAGGGAAAAGAATATGAAATTGGCAGCAAATACCTGAATGAGTCTCTTTATCTGTACCAACAGCTCAACCAATCTATCCACCTTTGGTCGGTCTTGGCGACGCTTGCCTCTGGCAGGCTAGAACAAGGACTCCCCGAAGCAGCCTTGCCCTATTGCGAGCGAGCCCTTCCTTTGGCCAAACAAATCGGGTATCAATATGGCATCGCCTTTTCCCAAGGCACCTTAGGGATGATTCAATTGGAGCTGAAAGAATCAGATTCTGCCAGATTCCATTTAGAAGCAGCCCTTGCGACCTTTGATAGTATGGGTGTCCAAGCAGAAAAGGCAGAATTCCTGTTTGCCTTGTCTCAGCTGGATCAAGAGAATGGCGCGCACAAACAAGCCATTGACCAACTGGAGCAAATCCTCTCAACTGCCCTGCACATCAATTCGCCCCGCATTGCCAGCCAGGCCTATTTAGCCCTGGCCCAGAACTATGAGGCGTTGGGAAAAGGAAAGGAGGCTCTGCAAGCGCTAAAGGCCCATCAATCGCTGCAAGACAGTTTGCAACTGGAAGAGAAGCAGGTCCAGCTGAAAGAAGCAGAGACGGAATTCGACATCCACCGTCGTCAACAGCGGAAGTGGGAAACCCAGTCCGAACAACAAGGCATTCGCAACCGGGCCATCCTGATCACCACCGTTGTTACGCTCTCTTTGCTGATTTTTGCAGGGATATGGATGTTGAGGGCTTACGGACGAGAACGGCACAAGCGGCTGCGCCTCAATCAGAAGTACCACGTGTTGTGGCAGGAGAATCATCAGCTCATGACCCGGCACAACCGTTTGTCCCACCTGGCAAGCTTGGGAGCAAAAACCTTGCAGAGCCCCTTGCTGCAATTGCGGGCCTTCTTGTTTGACCGGGCCGATTCTCCCCCAGAGTCCCAAATGAAGGAACTGGAATGGGTAGAACAATGGATCGAAGACATGTCCCTGTATGCCAGTGTGGAACAGGCGCGAGAACAAATGAAACCCCTTCCTTTGGCAGATGCCGTCAGCCAGGCCATTGCGGAGTTACCCGAACCCCTCAGAAAGCAAGCCAATCGAATCAGCATGGCGGATCTGCCGACCGTCCGCGCTCACCCTGAGCAGATGACCTTGCTGTTTCGCCAGCTCATTGCCAATGCAATCGAATACAGAGGAGAAGCAGCCCTGATCATTTCTATCAACAGCAGGCAAGACGGGAACCGGTATTTGATTGAGGTGCAAGACAATGGGAGAGGCCTGCCAGAAGAATTGACCAGAGAAATGGTCGATGTCAGTTTCCGAAAGCGAGAAGCCGCTTCTCACCAACCCATCGGGATTGGTTTGGCCATCTGTAAAGCCATCGTAGAGCTACATTTGGGACAGTTGTGGGTCGAGTCGCAAGTTGGTCAGGGCAGCTCCGTCTTTTTCACCCTCCCGACATTTCAGGGAGAGTAACCATTGCCACAAAAAAACATACGTTTCGCCGATTGTCATGTGGTTCCATTGGGCATTTTCCCTATATTTGATGATATGAGGGTGTCCCTTTTCATTCGTGTCTTACTACTTGCTGGATTCCTGAGCCAAAGCCTGCCAACTTTTGCAGACCTTCAGGTAGATAGTCTTCGACAGCAAGTCGCTATTCTGATTGAACAAGATCAGCCATTTGAGTTGATGTTGACCTATGAAACCCTAGGCCAGCACTACTACGACCACAATGAGCATGAAAATGCCTTGGAGTGGTATCTCAAGAGTCTGGAAATTGCGGAAGTCCTACAGAACAAACACAAGCAATTCTTCCTGCTTCATCAGATTGGCTTCATTTACTATTATCCATTTGATGACTACGAGCAGTCTTTGTCGTATTTGCTCCGCGCCAATACCATCAGCAAAGGCATCGCCAGTGATTCCGACCGGGCAAACAACCTCAGTAGGATCGCAGAGGTGTACAACAATCTCGGAGCGTACAACCTTGCCCTCGACTTCCAACTAGAAGCCTTGAATCTCTCAGAACATGAGCAGGATACGGCTACGATGGCTCTAGGCTACCGAAATCTCGGTGCCTTGTACTGGGCCCAAAAGCAGTATGACTTTTCCCTTTCCAATTTCAAACGGTCTCTGCGATTCTACCGGAGCTTGAACTTGGGGCAAATGCCTGACTCTTTGGATGCTCGGCGGAAAGCCTATGATCTGTACACTTGTGTGGCCTCCATTGGAGCTTCTTACCTAGAATTGGGGCATCTTGATACTGCGTTGTACTACATCCAACAATCAGAATCGCTGGCAGATTCTCTGAATCACGAATATGGCAGGGCCTATTCCCTGGCGCTGACGGGAAACATTGCGCTGGCAAGAAAGGAATACAACAAAGCCCTCGAATACCTCAACCAGGCAATTCTTTCCTTCAAAAGTCAAGAACTTCGTCGGGAAGCAGTGAGCTTCTCCATTCAAACCGCTGTGATTCACCTCCAAACCAACCAGCCATACCTCGCTATGGCGGTCCTGAACGAGGTGGAACCCGTGGCCATGGATCTCAACTCCCCTACCCTCTTGAGGGATATTTTCCGATCGAGAGCAGAAGCCTATGAGAAAATGGGCAATATGTCTCAGGCCTACCTGTATTTGAAGCAATTCATTCACCTGCGGGATTCCTTGCTGAATGAAGAACGGATCTCTCAGTTGGCCAAGGTGGAGCACCAATACGACATTCAGGAGAAAGACGAAACCATCGCCGATCTACAGAAGGCCCGGGACACCTCCCAACGCCAGATGTACCTGATTGTGGGGATTTCCTCCTTGATCTTCCTCCTATTTTTGCTTTACGCGGTGTACCAACGCAACCAATCCCTGGGCAAAATCAATAGCATTCTCCATCAAAAAAACGAAGAGATTCGCCTCCAAAATGAGCGCCTCGGGAGTTCCAATGATGATTTGCGGCAATTTGCTCACGTAACTTCCCACGATCTACGAGAACCGCTGCGTTCCATCGGAAGCTTTGCGACCCTCCTGAGGAGACGGTACTACGGTCAAATTGATGAAGACGCCAATGAATTCATTGACTTCATCACCAAGGGCGTAGACCGAATGGATTCTCTCCTGACGGATTTGATGGCCTACTCCGTGGTGGGAATCTTCCAGACGGATTTTGCGGAAGTGCCAATCAATGCGGTCATCACCGAAATCATCGAACAACTCAACCGCGAGAAAGCTACTCAGGGCGCCCGGATTTCTATCCAGAACCTGCCAACCATTGTGGCCAATCGCAACCAGATGGTCCAGCTCTTTCAACACCTGATTGACAACGCCATCAAATTCCGGAGTGAGCATCCCCCCGAAATCGAGATCAGCGCTGAAGCTCAGGGAGAAGAGTACCTCTTTTCGGTCAAAGACAATGGCATCGGTATGCCAGAAGCGTACCAGGACAAAATCTTCAGCCTTTTCCTCCGTCTCCACAATCGGAAGTCCAACTACAAAGGAACCGGCATCGGCCTCTCCATTTGTAAGAAGATCGTCGAACAGCACAAAGGAAAAATCTGGATTGAATCTGAGTTGAACGAAGGCACCACGGTATTTTTCAGCCTCCCTGCCAACCTCCTCAATACAGACGAACCCCGCAAGAAAAGCCGTCGCTTCTTTGCGATTGGGAACTAAGTGATACTTGAAAAATAACTTCCTCTTTTCGCGCGGTTATTTCGTTTCAGGTCCCATTCAAGTCTGGGGAAGGGGCCCTAGACTTGAAGCAAAACCGACTTTGGCGGGCCAAGGGAGGCTTTTTTTGACGAAGAACTGGGACGAAAGAACAAGTGAAAAGGTCCAAGTT
>JBCCCJ010000595.1:0-4586 GCA_039033615.1 Bacteroidota bacterium | reverse complement strand
ATCGCACCTATTGGAATTGAAACAAGCTTCCCTCATCTCCTGAGCCGATCACGAATCCGCCTCTTAATCGCACCTATTGGAATTGAAACTCTATCAGATTTCGGTAAATCTGATAGGCAAATGATGCCTCTTAATCGCACCTATTGGAATTGAAACATTCGAAAGAAGAAGCAGAAGAAAACAGTGAGTCCTACTCTTAATCGCACCTATTGGAATTGAAACGAGATTGACAGCTTGACAGATACCGGACTCGCTCAGGGCTCTTAATCGCACCTATTGGAATTGAAACTGATTGACCAATTTGGCGCCCTTTTTCTTGCGGAGCTGCTCTTAATCGCACCTATTGGATTGAAAACCTCACCGGTCCTTTCAGCAAAGGCATGCCCTGGCCCTACCCGGTTTGTTGCGTTCTGTGATGGGCTGAGACAAAGATTTCTGCTTGATTTTCGCGGTCTTTGTTAAGGTTTACGCTACTTTGCGGACTAATTGTATACCTTTCGGGCACTCTCTTTCTGCATTTTCTCTTTTTTCTCATTTAGCCTTCGCACCTACATGCGCCTTCGTCTCACGTTCGCCCGTACCAGTCCACATCGTCTCCTTCCCCTGAATTATCAGTATCTTGTCTCGGCATGGATCTACCACGCCCTGCATGAAGGAAATGCTGATTTTGCGACCTGGCTCCATGACCAGGGCTTCCAACTGGCTGGCAAGCAATTCAGAATGTTTACCTTTTCCCAGTTAGACCTGCGCCCCTATCAGATTCACGACAATTTGGTAGAAGTCCAGGGAGACCGGATTCGATTGACCATCAGTTTTTGCCTCTCAGAAGCCAGTGAGCATTTTTTGATCGGCCTATTTGCCAAGCAGCGTTTCTCCTTGGGCGATGCAAATCACCGCTTGGATCTGGTTGTGGACGCCATCGAACTGCTCCCGGAGCCGCATTTTCATGACGACTGGCAAGCGTTTCGCACCCTCAGTCCCGTCTGTGTCAGTCTCAGCCGGGGTCCCGACCGTCCGGTGGCTTACTTGGCCCCTGACCATCCGCAATACGCCGAGCGGCTGGCTCACAACCTGCTCAGTAAGCAACAGAGTTTTCAGCCCCTTCGTCCACCTGCGACCGAAGAAGGCCTCGAACTTGATTTTGAATGCCTGAGTCGCCCCCGTTCCCGCCTGGTGCGTATCGCAGCGGGTACGTCCCGCGAGACCCAAGTCAAAGGCTATGGGTATCACTTCCGCCTGCGTTGCGCCGCCTCATGGAAGCGCCTCTTCTGGCAAGCCGGACTGGGCGAAAAAAATGCCCAAGGCTTTGGCTGCATCGACCTGCGCTGATTGGATGCCCTTTGTGCCAGATCATTTTGTCCCACATTGAACTGTTGCCCCTGGCTTGCGATAGGCAATCTCGCGCTACCTTCGAACCCTGATCCTTGAACCCTGAACCTTATTTTCCATGTCTCACCTCCCAGAACACGAATACGGTCATAAACACCGCATTCTCCTGGTGCTCCGCGCCCTGGTCGATTCGCCATACCGCTACACCAAAAAGGAACTCGCTTCCAAGTTTGGCGTTCACAAAGACACCATCACCAACGACTTCAAAGATTTTGCTTCGGCGGGTTTTCACTTGGAACCTGACGCCAAGTATCGCTATGCCTTCACCTCTGACCCCACCTATGAAGCCCTAGGCCATTTGCTCCACTTCTCAGAGGAGGATCAGGGGATACTATTGATGGCCTTACAGCAGTTTGATCGACATGGCAAACGCTCGGAACAACTGCAGCGCAAAATTGCGGGCCTCTATGATTTCACTCGCCTGGGCTTTGAGAATGTCCGTCATCCTCACCTCGCCAAAATCGACCTGATCGAACAGGCCCGTCAAGCCCAGCAGCAGGTCATTCTGATTGGCTATCGCTCTTCCAACAGCAGCCAAATTTCGGATCGTACCGTAGAACCTTTTCATTGCAAACCAGAGGAAGACATCCTGCATGCCTATGATCTCAAACGAAAGCGGGTGTTGCACTTCCGGCTGAGTCGCATTCAGCACATCCAACCGCTGGAGCAGCCTTGGCAGCACCAAAACAAGCACTTAATCCTCCCAACCGATCCCTTTCGGATCGCTGATTCCCAGCAGGAGTGGGTGCAACTCCGCATGGGGGTGGGGGCCTACAACGAATTGATTGAGCGGTTTCCCTTGACGCGCGCCTATCTCCGTCCCGCAGCGGAGGCCGGGCAGTTCGATTTTGCAGGCAAAGTCAACCACCTCTTTTATGGAGTAACCAATTTCATCTTGGGCAACTTTCACCTACACGTGGAAGTGATCGGCCCGGAGAAGCTCAAGGCACACTTGCGGGAGAAGGTGGCGGAGATGGAGTTTTGAAGGGATGCGGGGAATAATTGAGGTGCACGGACCTATTCAGCAGAATAATTCGTATATTCATTTTTAAGTCGAAACTCATGATTGACTATCGAAAACATATTACCCTTGAGCCCGGAAAACGCAGTGGCCAACCCTGTATCCGAGGGCTAAGGATCACTGTGGGGGACATTTTGGGGTACCTCGCCACCGGAATGAGCATAGAAGAAATCCTGAACGATTTCCCACAACTCCAACAGGACGATGTGTATGCTGCCTTGGCCTATGCCGCAGATGCACAAGCAGGCCGAGAAGCCATTTTGGTGTAGGAATACTTTTTTCCAGCGTTATTTTCTCTAAGGTGATAAGCCTCAGCACACCCCCATGACCCTTATGAAAATCTTGCTTGATAACAACCTCTCCTTTCGGCTCAGTACCCTACTAGCCAAACAGTTGCCCGTTATGGCCCATGTAACAGACTTCGGGTTGGATCGGGCTGATGATCTAACGATCTGGGATTTCGCATGGAAAGATAAGTGGCACATCATGACCAAAGATCAAGATTTCCATGCTTTGCAACAGCTCAAGGGATTTCCCCCTAAGATCATTTGGCTACGCTGTGGGAATCTGAGCACCAATCATCTAGCTGAGTTATTGATTACCGCTTCAAAAGATATTCAAGAATTTCTCACCCAAGAAGCCCCAGGACTACTGGAAATCCTTCCTAAAGAGTCTTAACTCCCCCTCCCTATTGGTCTAGACATAATCGAACCTTTTGGAATTGAAACATACAATGAATCGAGATGTATGGGCTTACATCGAACCTTTTGGAATGTTATTCTGGGAGGGGGAAAATTTTCACATTTTTTAGGGGGGGGGTGAGATGGCTTCGGATAGCGAGGTCGTAAGTTTGTCAAACAGTAATCATTGATCGTATGAGAATTCATGTTCACTTAACTCCCAATCGGGAGGTCGTTCCATTCAATTATCAGCCTCATTTGGCTGGGGCTTTTCACAAATGGCTGGGTGTCAATGACTACCATGATGATTTGTCTTTGTATTCCTTATCATGGCTATCGAGAGGGCGGATCAAAGCCGGAAAAGGATTGGATTTCTCTAGGGGCTGCTCCTTTTTCATCAGCACCCCAGAGGTAGCCATTCTCAAAGCCATAGTAGGCGGCATTCAGCGAGATCCCCAAGTCGCGTTTGGGATGGCAGTTCGAGAGGTAGTCCTGCAACCCACCCCTGATTTTGGGGGAGAACAGACTTTTTTTCTCCAAAGTCCGGTCCTGATTAAGCGGCAGTTGGAAAAACGAACCCAGTTTTACTTTCCCCAAGACCAGGAAGCCGACCAACTACTAACCGAAACGCTTCAACACAAACTACAGAAAGCAGGCATGGAGGATGCGGAAATTTCCGTTGGCTTTGATCGGAGCTATCCCAAGATCAAAACCAAGGTCGCTACCTACAAAGGCATCGATAACAAAGGCACTTTCTGCCCGGTGCACATCAGTGGCGATCCTCGTGCGGTGGCTTTTGCCTGGGAAGTCGGAATAGGTAATTCGACTGGCATCGGCTTTGGCGCCCTCAAATAATCAAATCACCATATCATGGAATATCACGTCGTCAAATATACTGGCCCTTTTGGGTTCATCAAACCCTGGACCGCCGTCCGGGACAGCGAAACCTTTAGCCAGCAGTTTCTCACTCCCAGCATCGTGGAGGGAATGGAGAAAAAGCTCTTCCCGGAATTGCTAGGCAAACCGGGGATTCACAAGATATTGCGGCATCGGTTGAGTTATCAGCAGATGGCGTCCCAGCAAGAACAAGTTCAGCCCCGAGGCTGGAATCGGTCTCGGATTGATGGAAAAAAGGCTTGGGTGAGGAAATACGCCGTTACCATTCGGAGCGTGTTGCTATCTCCTGTTCTCTGGTTAGCTTTTGAAGAAAAGGAAGCCGCTGAGCAAGCATTGGGGCAGCATATTTGCCTCTGCCGGAATGAGGATATTCTCTACCCTGAAAGTTTGATAACTGTTCCTGCTTCGGACTTTGACCAAGATTCAGATGCTTTTCCAGGCTATGAACTCATCTTTGAACAAAATGAACAATCCTTCTTGGTAGGGTACAATCGGGGGCAAGACGCCAAGCCTATGTATGGCTGGTTAAAAGTCGTTGGAACTCCCGTAAAATCCCTCTCATGAAACCAACCCATCCTCATATCAAGGCCAAAGGAGCT
>JBCCCJ010000594.1:0-4592 GCA_039033615.1 Bacteroidota bacterium | reverse complement strand
TGGCAAGGCTCAGTTGACACCAGACAGCGCATTCAGACAATCCTGCCAGAAGTAGCTGCCGGGATGTACGTGTTGGAATTGGTAGATCACCTGAGTCAGAAGAGATTGTATCAGGAGAAGGTGCTGGTGCAGTAGCACTTCTTTAGCCCTCACAAAGGTTCCAACCCTTGTGAGGGCTTTACAAGAAAGCCACTCCCGCTTCCCGCCTCTTACATCCCGGCTCACCCCCTACCATGCCTCCTGATACAACCTCCGGAAATCGTCCCGACTGACAGGCTTGGGATTGTTGGGGTGGGCAAAGTCTTGAATGGCGAGATCCGCCAAGGGATCCAAATGCTCCTCCTTGACGCCTGCTTCCCGCAACTTCAGAGGAATGTGGAGCGATTGATTCAAGGAAAACAGGCGCTCAATGACCGCTGTGCCATTGGCTTGAGCAAGTTGCATGGCCCGAGCCATCCGCTCAAAGCGATCTTCCAGCCCTGGCAGGTTGAATTTCATGCCGTAGGGGAGGTTGATGGCATTGGCGAGGCCGTGGTGCATATCGAGCAAGGTCGATAGTGGGTGTGCTAAGGAATGTACGACTCCCAGACCTTTTTGGAAAGCCACCGCACCAATCAGCGAACCCAGGAGCATATCGGCCCGGCTTTGGGACGTGGGGTCATGGGTGGCGCTTTCGATGGCACCCACGATCAGGCGGATGCCTTCCAGTGCCAATCCATCGGCCATAGGGTGGTAGTTCTTGGCGAGGAAGGCCTCCATATTATGCGTCAAAGCATCCATACCAGT
The DNA here is from genome assembly GCA_039033615.1 of Bacteroidota bacterium. Lineage (GTDB taxonomy): Bacteria > Bacteroidota > Bacteroidia > J057 > J057 > JBCCCJ01. The sequence goes on along the minus strand of JBCCCJ010000594.1, from coordinate 3,806 downwards.
CGCCGCTGTGATATGAGGGGGCAGTCCGTAGGTCAACTCCGGATCGGCAAATACCTGCTGCGCCATCAACTTTGGGGCAAAGAGAATGCGCTTCTTTTTGCTTTCGTCCTCCGAAATGATGGCGCTCCTCCCAACCTCGCTCCCTGTTCCAGAGGTGGTGGGGATCATCACCATGGGCGGCACCTCTTCGGTTACGTATTTGTCCCCCCCGATCAGATCATCATAGTCAAACAAATCCCGCCGATGAAAAATCCGCAAGCCAATGGAGCGCGCCACGTCCATGGCTGCCCCTCCACCGATTCCCACGATGCAGTCTCTCTGGGTTTCGGTATAAACATCTCCGCCGCGCAGCACATCGGATTTGACGGGATTGGCCTGAATATCAGAGAACACTTCCACCGATAGACCTGCCGCTTCCAATTCCTGGCGAATGCTGGCAAAGAACTCCAGCTTCGCCACATTAGGATCGGTAGAAAGCAAGGGACGGGTCAAGCCTTGTCCTTTCAGATAGGCAGCCAACTCATGGACCACACCAGCACCAAAGCGAATGGGCGTGGGGAAATTGAAGGTATGTTTCATGTATATCAGGGATCAGGGATCAATTTCGGAGAAAAGCCCCCTTGCAGCGTTGGGTTGAGTGAAGGAGAAGGGGGTTGGGGGATGTATCAGGGTTCAAGGTTCAGGGATCAATTTCGGAGAAAAGCCCCCTTGCAGCATTGGGTTGAGTGAAGGAGAAGGGGGTTGGGGGATGTATCAGGGTTCAAGGAAACAGGGATCAAGGTTCATAGGTAGCGCCGAATTGCTTTCAGCTAAAGTTTCCAGTTAGGGATCAGGGTTCCATTTCATAGAAAGACTCCTGCGAAATTGGGCTAATTAGCGGCAAAATGAAAGACCAATTTCCAGTTTCCCAAGGGAGGAAAGAGATCCTTTTTTGGGAGAAACTTCCTTTTGCTGATAGAAAAGGAAATGGAATGCGATGGTTTGCACGCGTGGGAACATGCTTTTCCTCGAAAATTTTCTCATTTTCCAGCATGAAAGCCTTTCTGGACGAAAACTTCTTGCTCGAAACCCCAACTGCGGAACGCCTGTTCCACGAGTTTGCCAAAGAGCAACCCATCATAGATTACCATTGCCACCTTTCCCCGCACGACATCGCCACCAATCGCCAATTCAACAACTTGACGGAGATATGGCTGGAGGGAGATCACTACAAATGGCGGGCAATGCGGACCAATGGCGTGCCAGAACGCTATTGCACGGGGGACGCGAGCGACTACGAGAAGTTTGAGAAATGGGCAGAAACGGTGCCTTACACCGTTCGAAATCCGCTCTATCATTGGACCCACATGGAATTGAAGCGGCCTTTTGGCTTGTCGACTATTTTGGGACCCAAGACTGCGCGGGAGGTCTATGATCGCTGTAATGAAATGCTCGCTCAGCCAAGCTTTACCACGCAAGGCATTTTGGCCCAGATGAAGGTGGAGGTGGTGTGCACCACCGATGACCCCACAGATTCGCTGGAATTTCATCAGCAGTTGGCGGAGTCAGGAAATGGCCCCTTGATGCTCCCAACTTTTCGCCCAGACAAGACCCTGAACGTGTTCGACACGGATGCCTTCAATGCCTACATGGATCGACTGAAAGCGGTAACCGATAGCGAACTCGCTCACTACGTGGATCTGGTCAATGCGCTGCAGCAGCGCTTGGATTTCTTCCATGCGCAAGGCTGTCGCCTGTCAGATCATGGACTGGAGCGCATGTACGCGGCAGATTTTACCGAATCTGAGGTCAATCGGATCTTCCACAAACTGCGGTTGGGGCATCAGGTTTCAGCGGAAGAAGGCGAACAGTTTCGCTCGGCCTTGCTCTTTCACCTGGGAGAAATGTACCATGAGAAAGGCTGGACCCAGCAATTCCACTTGGGAGCCTTGCGCAACAACAACAGTCGCATGAAACGGATTCTCGGTCCTGATACGGGCTTTGATTCGATCGGTGATTTTGAACAGGCCGGCCACTTGGCGCGCTATCTCGATCGCTTGGATGATCAAGACAAATTGGCCAAAACCATCCTCTACAACCTCAATCCACGGGACAATGCCTTGATCGCGACCATGATCGGGAACTTCAACGATGGTTCGGTGGCGGGCAAAATCCAATTCGGCTCTGGGTGGTGGTTTCTGGATCAAAAAGACGGGATGATCCAGCAGCTCAACGCACTGTCCAACATGGGCCTGTTGAGTCGGTTTGTGGGCATGTTGACGGATTCGCGCAGCTTTTTGTCCTACCCTCGGCATGAATACTTCCGTCGGATTTTGTGTAATCTCCTTGGGAAGGATGTGGAAAAGGGAGAACTGCCTGCGGACATAGATTGGCTGGGACAAGTCGTGGCCAATATCAGCTATGGCAATGCGAAGGAATATTTTGATTTTGGATAAGGAGATCGCTGCGCTGGCAGAGGTCAGATGTCAGAACGCTTCGCTGTCAGAATAAGGAGCTACCAAACTTACCGCTAGAACATATGAAACCCATCTACTACTTTCTACTTGTCGCCTTTTGCTTCACGGCTTTGTCCTGCGAAGAGGCGGGCTCCTACCGAAGCCTGAAATTGGCGCATGGCCTATCGGTGGAGCACCCGGTATCCAAGGCCATGTCTTATTTGGCAGAGCGCTGCGGCGAGATCTCCGGAGGCAAACTCCGCATCGACGTCTATCCCTCCGAGCAATTGGGCCGGGAGCGCGAATTGCTGGAACTGCTGCAAATTGGCAGCATCGCCATCACCAAGGTTTCCGGTGCGGTGCTCGAGAATTTCGCACCAACTACTCGGGTACTGGGCCTGCCGTACATTTGGCGGAGCCGCGAGCATCAATTTGCCGTGCTGGATGGAGAAATAGGCAAGGAAATGCTGGATGCTTCGGTAGCCTATCGGTTGAAAGGACTCTGCTTTTTCGACGCAGGCTTTCGCTCCTTTTACACCAAAGAAAAGCCCGTCCAAATTCCGGCGGACCTCAATGGGCTAAAAATTCGGGTGCAGGAATCCAAAACGGCCAAAGACATGGTCAACACCCTCGGCGGTTCCGCTACGCCCATTCCCTGGGGAGAATTGTACAGTGCCCTTCAACAAGGGGTGGTAGATGGCGCAGAGAACAATCCCCCGAGCTTTGTTTCCTCCAAACACTATGAAATTTGCAAATACTACTCCATCAATGAGCATTCTGCCGTGCCGGATGTGCTACTCATGAGTACCCAATGGTGGGATCGGCTCAATGAGCAGGAAAAGGAATGGTTGAACCAAGCCGTGGCAGACGCCGTGATCTATCAGCGAGAGGTGTGGGCGCAGGCCGAGAAAGATTGCATCGCCCTGGTCAAGGAGAATGGAGTGGAGGTTGTTTATCCAGACAAATCTCCCTTCATGGACAAATTGAGTGGCACCTTCGATCAATTCAAGGATCAAACCGAATTATATGAGCTCATCGGACGAATTCAATCGGTCGAAGTAGCGGTCCCAGAACCTGACACCCTTACCTTGGAAACCGCTTCAGCAAGCACCGCTGATTAAGTGAGACTCAAAAAATAACTTGGACCTTTTCACTTGTTCTTTCGTCCCAATTCTTCGTCAAAAAAAGCCTCCCTTGGCCCGCCAACCAGTCGGTGTTCCTTCCTCGACCTGAAACGAAATAACCGCGCGAAAAGAGGAAGTTATTTTTCAAGTATCACTAAGGTGATAGATAAACGGAAAAGTAAGGTTGATGATCCCTGCATTCCAGTTAGCTATTGAGCTTACAAATCGCCTTTTTCGCGGAAATGGG
>JBCCCJ010000593.1:0-4596 GCA_039033615.1 Bacteroidota bacterium | reverse complement strand
TATATTGAGTGTCCTGCAACTTAAAAATCGTGCATTGTAAGGAAAGTTGGAGGAGGTCATCCCCGGACAGGGTTTTGATTAAGCGGCGCTCTCCAGGTTGAATCTCTTGGAAGGCTTGCAAAAGATCTGCGTTGACTCGGTCCAGGACCCGAATGTTGCTCATGTAGGGACGATCCAGGATTTCCTGGGCTGCTTGGTTCATCAATTGAATCTCTCCATTCTCTTCAAAACACAACAAGGCGACCCCCACATGCTCAATCACATTTTGTAGGTATCGATAATGAAATTCCTTTTCCGCCCGGAGATTTTGATACCCCTCCATGATTTGATTGAAGGCTTCTCGCAGGGCAATGAATGATTTGCCGCGTTCTTCCGTAGAAAAAGTAGAAGTGAAGTCCCGGTGCTTGATAGACAAGAGAAAACTTCTGAGATCCCGATTGGTCTTCTCAACGTAATGGATCAATTCAGTTACCAGCCCCCCGATACAGAGCAGGAGGAGCAATCGGGTAGGGGGCCAGGAATCGCGTTCCCAGATGAAGGCAAATAGCCCCAGTGCAAAGGTGATCAGGATTACCCGCAAGACGACCTGAAAGCGAAAGTTCCTAAAAATCACAAGCCGTATTTATTCATTTTTCGATAAAGGGTGGTTCTGCCTAGCCCCAATTCCTTGGCCGCCCGGCTGATATTGCCCTGGTGTTTGGAGATGGCCTTGATGATGGCCGTCTTCTCTACTTCTTCCAGGTTGAATTCTTCCTGGCGAGCATGTTGGGTAGGAAGGTCGATGCCCAGATCTTTGGGAATCAAGCTGCCAGGATCTTCCATGATGACCGCTCGCTCCATGGCGTGCCGGAGTTCCCGGATGTTTCCCGGCCAACTATACTGCTGCAACAGCCGAAGACTTTCGGGTTTCAATTTAAAATTAGGCCGCTGGTATTTGTCTCGGTAGATCTGGAGAAAGTGCCGAACCAATTTGGGAATGTCTGCTTTGCGCTGTCGGAGGGGAGGCAAGGTGATTTCAACGGTATTGATCCGGTAGATCAAATCCTGCCGAAAGCCTTTCTCACCCACCATTTGGTAAAGCGGCATATTGGTGGCACACACCAGGCGAATATCAATCGGGATGGCTTGATTGGAGCCTACCCGATGAATGCTCCGGTTTTGGAGCGCACTGAGCAATTTTGCTTGTAAAGGAAGAGAGAGGTTGCCAATTTCGTCCAGAAAGAGGGTCCCACCTTGGGCGGCTTCGAAGCGACCAGAACGATTGTCCCGGGCATCTGTAAAGGCGCCTTTGACATGACCGAACAATTCTGATTCGAAGAGACTCTCCGGGATGGCCCCCAAATCTACGTGCACAAAAGGTTGATTCGCCCTCGGAGATTGGAGATGGATAGACCTCGCGGCCAGTTCCTTCCCCGTTCCATTTTCCCCGAGAATCAGCACATTGGCTTCCGTAGCGGCTACCTTTCGAATTACCTTCGCTACTTGTTGCATTTCCCCGCTCTCGCCGATGATGGTGGGCGCCTCAATGCTTCCTCCTTTGCTAGAGCTTTGGGCTTCCGTCGCAGGAGGGGCCACTCCAGGGAAAGGAGAGGTGATGGCATTTCGCACAGACTCCTGTAAGGCTTCGTTTTCCCATGGCTTCACGACAAAATCACTGGCGCCTTCTTTCATCGCTTTCACTGCCAGGTTGATGTCCCCATAGGCAGTCATCAAAATCACATGCGTAGCGGGACTGACTTTCCGAATCTTTTTCAACCACCTGAGCCCTTCTTTACCACTGGTAAAGCCAGCAGTAAAATTCATATCCAGCAGCACCAAATCATATACCTGCTCATTGAGCAGGCGGGTCAATTGATGGGGATCATTTTCTGTCTCTATTTGGCTGACCTGACGCTTCAAAACCATCCTGGCAGTTAAGAGGATGTCCGAATCGTCATCTACAATCAGAATTCTCCCGGGGAGTTTTCGACTCATTTGTCTCCGGTTGGGGCCTTCATTGGCCTCATCGCACATAAAGAATTCTCCAGCCTTCAGCCATTGAGCTGATCTCAAAGCAATCAAATATAAGGAGATAAGTTGATTCTTATTCACTAGAAAATATAACAGTGTTAATGGGGGGAATTTATTTGGGGAAGGGATTATTTAGAACATATGTTCTAAAATTTCGTTCTTATAATAAACACGAGTTCCAAATGTGTGCCAAGACTGTTAATACGACCAAAAAAGATCAGATCCTGTCTGCCGCCTTGAAATTGTTCAATACGTCAGGCTTCCAGGTGGTCACCATCCAGAAAGTAGGGGAGGAGCTAGGCATGAGCAAGGGGAATGTAGCCTATCACTTTGCCAACACCGGAGTCATGCTTCAAGCAATTCATCAGCAGATGTATCAAGAGATGCAGGGAGTCATTATGCCAATACGAGAACTGAATTTGTCTCATCTACAACTTGCCTTTCAACAGTTCCGGAAGTTTCAGGGGAAGTACCGATTCTTTTTTGAGGACTTGGCTTTTATCTGCCGAAAATTTCCGCCTTTGGCAGAGGCACATCAGAGAATTGTGAAGCAACGCCAAGAAGAAGCGGAGGCCTTGATGACCTACTTCATTGGGAAAGGCTTGATGAAGCCAGAGACTTGGCCGGGTCAATTGGCCTCCGTGGTGGATACCCTGTGGCAGGTCCTCACGTTTTGGCCCGCAAGAGAAGTGGTTTGGCAACGGCAACTTCCTGATCAGCACCTATTTCACCAAATATGGAGCCTGCTCCGTCCATGGTTGACGGAGGCAGGACAACAAGCGTATCAACGACAGATTTACCCCCACATATCATGAAAAAATTGAGAACTGAAATCCTCATTCAAGCCTCCACAGAGAAGGTGTGGAGTTTGCTTACCGATCGCTCTGCTTATCCTGATTGGAATCCATTCATCATAGCGTGGACAGGCGAACTCAGGGTAGGGGAGAAGCAACAAATCAAGCTGCTTCCTGATCCTGAAGGGAAACCATTTCCCATTTCCCCCCGACTCAAGGTGAAGCAGGAAGGGCAAGAAATTGCTTGGTTAGGGCATCTCGGAATTCCTGGTCTGTTTGATGGATACCACTATTTTCAACTCGAAAGGGTAGGAGAGGGGCAAACCCGTTTGATACATGGGGAGCATTTCAGTGGAATATTGCGGAGGATCGTGATGGCTATCGTAGGGGAAAATACCCGCAAAGGATTTGAAGCCATGAACCAGGCTCTCAAAGAGAAAGCAGAACGGGTAGAAGCAATAGGGTAGAAGTAGTTAGAAGAAAATCTAACATTGTTAGGGGAAGGTTCTATTTTTTGCTACTTTCCCTCATGAACCCACGAATTTTCCTCTTCCTCCTCGCAGGTCTCTCTGTTTCCGCGCTTGCTCAGGCCCAGAATTCGCAAGAATGGCAGTGGTTTTTGAACGGACAGGAGGTAACGCCTGATGAATTGACGGCCCATATCTTCTGTTTAGATCGACCGGATACCTTGGAACTGTGGTTCCTCGGGGAGGTAGGGGAGGAGGACAGAGACTCGCTCTCCTACACCTGGGCGGGCTTGAGTTTATGGGGGCAGATCATCAATCAACAAGCCATTCACATTGGTTCGCTTTCCAGGCCCACTCCTGAAATTCGCCCTGCAGTTGTGTTCACTCTGGAAGAATTGGGGGCTAAGCGAGCCATTCCCTTTGGGCAACTATCTACCCAAGCCAGGGTAGAGTGGGGGAGTCTCTTGGTTCTGAAGGGAAATCAAGCATACGAAAGCTTCATTCCCCCACCAGAATTCCAGCAATTGACCTTTACCTTGGTTCGAAATTGCAACTGAGTGTACTATCCTCTGCCACTTTGACGGATAAGGTTGGCCAAGCGCTCATTAAAGGCCTGGGCAGCTAGGAGTTCATCGACGGTCAGATGAAGGCGGTATTGCCAATAGTGGTCTGGATTGGCCGGAACGTTGATCTGCTCGCTATGTGGATCTTCTTTTCTCAATTCTCCATCCATTGCCAAAAGATCCTGGATGGGAAGAATGGCCCACATCGCCGGAGAGTGGAAGTGCTGTTGGAGAATGTCTTCCGCTATCCAGGGCTCACAAAATACAGGCATCTGATCCCCTCGTCCCAAGATCTGGTGATAGAATTGCTGGGTTTCGGCTGGATCTTGCTCCCACCAACCTCGGATGGTAGGCATATCATGCGTGGAAGGGCTCACCACCGAAAGGTAGGGCGCATCAGCAGGGTGGTCAAATTCCTTGCTGCTGTCCTTGGGCATCCGTTGGATTTCCAAGCTCAACAGACCCAATTCCTTCATCACTCCAGGCACAGAAGCCGGAACCATACCGAGGTCTTCTCCGCAAATGAGCATATTGGTCGCTCGGGTGATCGCAGGTAGCTTCACCATCGCTTGTTCCCGCCAAAACTGGTCATGCCGGTGATAGTAGAAGTGGTCGTACAGCCGATTGAGGTTCGCTTTCGTTCCAGGATCTAGCTCCCGATAAGAACGGGTGTGCTGCATGGCTACCCGAGGGCTATATCCCTCTTCGTTACTTACTGGAAAAAACAGCACTTCTGCCTGAAGACCGTATAAGCCATCCCGG
>JBCCCJ010000592.1:0-4603 GCA_039033615.1 Bacteroidota bacterium | reverse complement strand
GACTAATCACCTACTTCTATGAATCAACCCCCTGACTTTGTTCTGTTTCTTGGGCGTTTTCATCCCTTGCTGGTTCACCTCCCTATCGGTATGCTGATGCTGGGATTTGTGATGGAATTGTTGGGTCGGAGGAAGAAAACGGCCAATCTCCGGGAATCCACTGGATTTGTGTGGTTGATGGGGGCGATTGCGGCCTGGCTGTCGGTCTTTTTGGGCTTGATGTTGGCCGAAGGCGGGGGCTACAATGCTGACACCCTTGGTCAACACAAATGGATGGGCATTGGCCTGGCCGTGCTGGCAACCCTGATTTGGTTCATGCGCCGCAGTCAAAAGGAGGGCAAGCCTGGTCTGCTGCCTAAGCTCTACCTGCCGGGAATCATCGTGAGCATGCTCTTGCTGACGGGTACCGGGCATTTGGGCGGCTCATTGACCCATGGTTCGGATTATTTGGTGCAGTACGCGCCCCAGCCGATCCGTAGTCTCGCAGGGCTGCCGCCTAGAGCAGCCGAGGAAGAGCAAATCGTGATTGAAGACGTGAACGAGGCCTTGGTATTTGATCAAATCATCTTCCCGGTAGTCAAGCAGCGGTGCCAAAGCTGTCACAACGAAGATAAAATGAAAGGCGGCCTTCGCCTGGATACCCATGAAAAATTCCTCGAAGGAGGAGAAGGTGGGGTCATTTTCGTCGCCAACCGCCCCAACCAAAGTGAGCTGTTTCATCGTCTTACCTTGCCGGAAGAGGATGAAAAACACATGCCTCCTGAAGGCAAACGTCCCTTGACTGATGAGCAAATTGAACTGATTGGATGGTGGATCGAACAAGGCGCTCCCCTTGACAAGCGGGTGGCGGAACTCGAAGTTCCCGAAGCCATTCAGACCATCCTGGAAGAATCTTTTGGGCCGATGGCGGGCAAAGAACAAGGCGTATTTGCCATGCAGGTGGAAGTTGCCGACCCGGAAGCGGTACGAAACCTCAGCCAACGCGCAGGCAAAGTGCTACCCATCGCTCAGGAGCACAATTTTGTGCAAGTGAGTTTCGCCAAGGACAGCACGCCCTTTGGCAATGCCGATGTGCAAAACCTGCTGCCCATCGCCCAACAAATCACCTGGTTCGACCTGCGGAATACAGAATTGACTGATTTTTCCTTCCTCGCTCAACTCCCCAACCTCAGTCGCCTTCACCTGGAGCTTTCTCAGGTTCAGGATGCAGATTTGGTGCACCTTGCGAAGTTGGAACACCTGGAATATCTCAATCTCTATGGCACGGAGATTTCAGATGAAGGCCTGATACACCTGGAAGGCATGGAAAGTCTGCGCTCTCTCTACCTTTGGCAATCCAAGGCCAGTGAAGAAGCAGCCAAAGCTTTGGTGGAGAAACTCCCCGAATTGGAAATCAACCTTGGTTGGGACAAAACCATTCGCCAAGGACAAGAAGAAACTCAGGAAGCCGTAATCGAACAAGCCGGATAAGGACCTCATCGCCTCATGCGAATCCGCTCCTTTTCCCTACCCGTCCTACCCAATTCATGTTGGTGGGGCGGGTTGATTTTTGGGGTGATCCTACGACTGGGATATGCCTGGTTGCTGGGCGATCAATGGCTGGCAGGAGACGGAGGGGAATACTACGAGGATGCCCTTCGGTGGGGTAGGGGAGAGTTTCCTCCTCCGTTCTGGCCCCCGGGACTGAGTTGGTATCTGGCTGGCTGGTTTCAGTTGATGGGAGATGGCACTGTTAGCGCCGCTGCGGGTATGTTGCTGTGGTACGTGGCATTGGGGGTCTGTTGGCATTGGGCTGCAAAAAAACACCTCTCTTTGCAAATCGCAATCTGGGGACAGGGGTTGTTGGCGGTCTATCCAACCCTGATCCATCATTCTGTCGTTCCGCTGAGTCAACTACCAGTAGCCGTGGCCCTGCTGATCTGTTGGTGGGCGTATCTGGCAATCAAACAGTCAGAAAAACTGTCAATTCTCTGGCTGTCAATCATGGGGCTGAGTTTGCTTGTGGCGGTCATGATTCGGCCAGCCAGTCTAGTGATTGCACCCCTATGCTTCTGGCTCAGCTTTCGTGCACTCCCTGCCACCAGCAGGCGATGGCTGAGTATACCGATACTAATCCTACTGCTGGGGATCGGGAGTTGGCAGGGATTGCTTTGGCAACAAACCGGCCGCTGGATTTGGATCAATGAAGGTAACAGCATGAACGTGTGGATTGGCAACAACGCCTGGACCCCTGATTATCGCACCTGGTGGTTGGGTTCGCACGACGAAGGGGAGAATCCTGTTTTCCGGGGGTTTTATGAGCAACGCGCAGAAATCCGGGCCTTGCCAGCAGCTCAACACGCCTCGGCCTTTCTCCAAGCGGCAATCGAACACATCCAACAACATCCCAGTCAGTTCCTCTGGCGGACCGCCAATCGCATTCGGACCTTCCTGGTGATAGATACTTACGCAGCGGGAACTTGGAAAAACAGCCACCCGGGGCTGGGAATCTTGTGTTTGTTGGTAGATGCTGTGGTGTGGATCCTGATCATGGCAGGCATTCTTTGGGGAGGTGCTTCTTCCAACCAATCTCTGTGGCTCCTTGGAGGCATTTGTTTGCTCTACGCCTTGCCATATTTCTTTACTTTTTCCCACCCCACCTATCGTCTGGCAGTTTTTCCCTTATTCCTATGGTTGGCCGGAAGCAGAACAAAGTCTCGGCATACTTCCGGTTCCAATCGCCGAATTACAATGGTATGGATGACCATCTTTCTCCTCTTACAGGTAGAATGGGTCCTGAGATTGCTATTTCTGGAAACCTAAGGGCCATTTGAAGAGTTAAACAGAAGGGTCCTGAAATTCTGGCCCCCTTTTCCTGAACCTCTGAATGCAGAAATTTCATCAAATGAAGGGAGAATTGTGTACCCGTTCTCCTAAATCCGGTCCCTCCCCTTTTGCCAAATCAGGGAGTTCTTCCTGGCAAGTGTCCGTATTCGAGCGCTCTGATCAGGTACCTGCCGAAGATTGGAACCGCCTGCTATCAGCGCAAGATTGGTTGTTGGGCTTGCCGTATCTTGGCAGCGTAGAAAGTAGCTGTGACGATCAAGTTACCCCTGCTTATGTACTTGTCTATCAAGCGGATCAGCCCGTTTACCTGACCTATTTTCAACTGATCGAATGTGGGGAAGCTCAACTAAGCTGGATCAATGAATTGGTCCAGAACCATGATCCATCGCCCAATTGGTTCCAGCGCCGGGTGATTCGCTGGTTGGAAAATCGAAACAAACGGAAGCCCTTTCAGCTCCTCCTTCAAGGCAATGCCTTACTGACTACGGAACAAAATTTTTGTGCAAGCCCGCAACTTACCCAGGATCAACTGGGCTGTATTCAAGCAGAAGTGTTGCACCAGATTCAGTCCGCTTTTCCAGAATTGGATGGTGTGCTATACAAGGACGTTCCGAGTACGCAGACACATCTTCACGATTCTTTGACCCAAGCGGGATTTTATCCGATCCAGGCAGAGCCGGAAATGCGGTTATCCCTCCCTGCTGAGTGGGAGGAATTTGCCGACTATCGCTCTGCCCTGAAGTCCAAGTATCGGCAACGACTCAAAAGCACTTATAAAAAAAGCCTGCCCTTGGAAGTTCGCTTGATGAATGCTGAAGAGGTATTGAATCACCAACGAGAAATCATCGCCTTATTCAAGCAGGTGGCGAACGAAGAAAAATTTCACTTGGCTTTGCCTGGCCCTGCCTATTTTTTCCGCATTCTGAAAGCAGAGCCAAATCAGGTTCAGTGTTTTGGATATTGGGACAAACAAAGGCTGGTGAGTTTTGCTTTCTTACTAAAGAACACGCATCAAGGTCATATTGCTCACTTCATCGGGATGGAGCCGCGACGAAATCAGATTCAAAAAGTATATCTGAGAATGCTGTACGATCAGATCGGTCAGAGTTTGCAAGATCAGGCGAATCAGTTGTCCATGGGACGTACAGCGATGGAGATCAAATCTACCATTGGTGCGACCCCCGTAGAATTGACCAATTACTTTTGGGTCCGAGCCAGTTGGTTTCGCAGATTTCTCGCGCGCTTTGTGCCTCAACTCCCTTCCTTGGACTGGACCCAGAGGCATCCGTTCAAACATCCCCCCATTCCTGTTTCTCTCTCTCCTACTCCCAACGCTGCCACCTCATGAGTTCTCAGTTCTTGCCGCTTTTTCCATTAAGTTTGGTGGTATATCCGGGTGAAATGTTGCGCTTGCACATTTTCGAACCGCGATACAGACAACTGATCAACGAATGTGTGGAAGAGAATCGGACCTTTGGGATTCCGGCGGTGATTGATAAGTCCATCCGCCTTACCGCAACCGAATTGAGGGTCGTCAGCGTTGACAGAACCTTGTCAGGGGGAGAAATGGACGTCACGACCCAAGGTCTGCGTCGGTTTCAGATCCGCCAATTTTTTAAGGTGAGTCCGGACAAATTGTATCCTGGTGGCCTGGTAGAGTGGTTGCCGGAAGATTATACCTCTGATCCAGAGTTACAACAAGAAATCTTCCACCTCTTGGAGCAGATGTATGAGGCATTAGGCATTTCCAGCCGCCGCCTGAGTTCCTGGCAAGAGG
>JBCCCJ010000591.1:0-4604 GCA_039033615.1 Bacteroidota bacterium | reverse complement strand
GGGCCAAGGGAGGCTTTTTTTGACGAAGAACTGGGACGAAAGAACAAGTGAAAAGGTCTAAGTTATTTTTTGAGTCTCACTTAGGTAAAAAAAGAGCTCCTTCCTGCTTGTCAGCATGATTCCCGCTGAAATTGTCAAAGACCCGCTTTTTTAGCTACTACTCCAAGTTTATGATGAAATTCATTTGTTCCTTCGCATGCTTTGGCTGCCTGCTGATGCTTTCCTTTCTCCATGCCCAACCCAATGATTGGGAAAATCCCCAAGTCATCGGGATCAACAAGCTTCCTGCCCACGCCACGGCCTATTCCTTCCCTTCAGCGCAGGCTGCGCTTGACAATGGACGGAAGGAAACCGACCGATTCCGCCTGCTCAATGGAAATTGGAAATTTGCCTGGGCGTCTACTCCCGACCAAGCACCTAAGGGCTTTGAGTCCCCCAAGTACTCCGTGCGGAAATGGAAAGAAATTCCGGTGCCTGGAGATTGGGAATTGTACGGATATGGAACCGCCATTTATACCAACATCACCTATCCGTTCAATCCGGTAGATCCTCCTTATGTCCCCGAAAATGACAATCCCACCGGATGCTATCGCACCACCTTTGAGGTCCCTGCCGATTGGCAGGATATGAATCTTACCCTTGGATTTGGCGGGGTCAGCTCCGCTTTTCACGTGTGGGTCAACGGAACATTTGTCGGCTATAGCCAAGACAGCAGGCTTCCGGCAGAATTTGACATCACCGAAGTAGCCAAAACTGGCCAAAATGTTCTGGCAGTTCGGGTCTATCGGTGGAGCGATGGGGTATATTTGGAAGATCAGGATCATTGGCGTCTCAGTGGCATCGAGCGAGATGTATATCTCCATGCCCAACCCCGCATCCGTCTGGCAGATGTTGGCATTCGGACCATCCTGGACGAAAATTACCAACATGCCACCTTGGAAGTCCGTCCCAAAATTGGCCTGGACCAGGGAAGCAATAGCCAAGAGTGGCAGGTAGAGGCCCAACTGCATGATGCAGGAGGGCGTCCTGTGTTGGAAGTCCCCATGAGCATTTCCGCAGACAAGCTGCTCAACGAAACCTATCCCCAGCGGGCCAATGTCCCCTTTGGCATCCTTTCCGCGGAGGTAAACAATCCCTTGAAGTGGTCCGCCGAGCATCCAAATATGTATTCCTTGGTGGTTACGCTCAAGCATCCAGATGGGAGAATCGCCGAGGCCAAGCGATATCCAGTGGGTTTTCGCTCGGTAGAATTGATCGAAGGTGCTCTTCATATCAATGGTCAGGAAGTGCTCCTCTATGGGGCCAATCGTCACGATCATGATCCCATTGGCGGCAAAGTAGTTTCGGAAGAATCCATGATTGCGGATGCCAAATTGATGAAGCAGTTCAACTTCAATTCTGTCCGAACGTCTCATTATCCCAACAATCCCCGCTGGTACGAAATCTGTGACGAATATGGCCTATATGTGATCGACGAAGCCAACATCGAAACCCATGGCCTGGGTGGAAAACTCAGCAACGATCCTGCCTGGCATCAGGCTTTCGTAGATCGGGCGGTTCGCATGGTGGAACGGGACAAAAACCACCCCAGCATCATCTTCTGGTCTTTGGGGAACGAATCTGGCAGTGGTCCCAATCATGCCGCGATGGCTGGCTGGATCAAGGAAATGGACCCGACCCGCTTCATTCACTACGAAGGTGCAGAAGGTGATCCAGATGATCCCACGGTTCCAGATCCGTTTTATGTAGACATGATGAGTCGGATGTATGTGACCATCCCTCGGATGCTGGAATTGGCCAACCATCCCACCGATGGTCGCCCCGTGATCTGGTGTGAATATGCCCACGCCATGGGCAATTCTGGGGGGAACTTCGATGAATTTTGGACCGCCATTCGCGGCCATAAAAAAATGATCGGTGCATTCATCTGGGATTGGATCGATCAAGGATTGGAACAACCTACCCCTGACGGAAGCGGCACCTACTATGCCTATGGCGGAGACTTTGGCGACACCATCAATGATGCCAATTTCTGTCTCAATGGGGTGATTACTCCCGACCGCAAGCCCAAGCCAGGCATCTGGCAAGTCAAGAAAATTCAGCAGCCAGTAGAATTCAGCGCTACCGACTTGCTCAACGGGGAGTTTGTCCTCAGAAACTGGCACCATTTCACCGACCTCAACCAATACCAGGGAATATGGGAGTTGACCATCAATGGGGTGAAGGCCCAATCGGGAGATTTCTCAGTTCCGGCCATTGCACCGGGGGATAGCGGAAAAGTGAAGCTGAATTTCCCCCCGCCAAGTACCAAAGCAGGGGCGGAATATCACATTATGATGAGCCTTAGCACCAAGGAGAAGACCCGTTGGGCCGAGGTCGGCCATGAGGTGGCTTGGGAGCAATTTCAGCTTCCATACCAAGTGGACGCTTTGCCCCTCATGACAACTAAAGGAATGGGTCCAATAGAAGTGTATGATTCCGAAAAAGGACTGATCGTCGCGGGGGATGACTTTGAGGCCACCATTGACCCAGAAAGCGGGAGTTTGATCTTGTATGAATGGCAAGACCAAGAGTTAATCACTCAGCCTTTGGAACCCAATTTCTGGCGGGCTCCCACTGACAATGACGTCGGCACTGGCATGCTGCAGAGAAGCCTGATTTGGGCAGAAGTAGCCAAGAATCGAGTAGTGGAAGAGGCAAATGTCATCAAAAGAGGCGACCATGCGATTGAGATCAGCATGAAACTGAGGTTACCCACCGTACAGTCTTCCTACGACATCTCCTACGTGGTGTATGCCAATGGGGAAATCAACGTCTCCAGCAGCTTCTCGCCTGGGGTAGGCCTGCCGAATTTGCCTCGCTTTGGCATGCGAATGGGCGTTGCCAACGAATTCGATCAGATGACTTACTTTGGAAGAGGCCCCCACGAAAACTACCTCGACCGAATGGATCTTGCCCCGGTAGGGCAATATAGCGAGCAGGTTCAGGATGCATTTTTCCATTATATCAAACCGCAGGAAAGCAACAACCGGACCGAAATTCGCTGGATGAGCCTGACCAATTCCTCAGGTATGGGGCTCCTGGTGCAAGGCATGGATCATCTCAGCATGAGTGCCTGGCCCTATACCCAGGAAGATCTCACCAATTCCAGACACATCTATCAGTTACCGGATCGGGAATTCATTACCCTGAACGTGGACCACAAACAGATGGGAGTAGGAGGAGACGACAGTTGGTCTGAGCGAGGCAGGCCTCATCCGCAGTACCGATTACCAGCTCAGCCGTATCAGTACCAGTTCCGTTTGGTCCCCATCAAAAACCAAGCGGATCTTTCCCAGAAGCTATCTGTTCGGATGCGTTGATGAAAAGGAATGGTGGTTTTTCCCTAAGTGAGACTTGAAAAATAACTTCCTCTTTTCGCGTAGATATTTCTTTCCAGATCAAGGAAGGAAAACCGAGTTTGGCGGGCCAAATGAGGCTTTTTTTGACGAAGAGGTGGGAAGAAAGAACGAGTGAAAAGGTCCAAGTTATTTTTTGAGTATCACTAAGAATGGTTCGGCCACTTATGGAAAAACCGCTATCTTTATCACATGAGTCCAGACAGACACCATTCCCGCATTGAAGAGCTACTCCGGCAAATTCCGGAGCTAGAGCGGAGTCTGTCTGATGCCCAAGAGGAACATACCCGAATTCGGCTAGAGCGCTCCCTTAAACACCGGCGCAAACGATTTGAATTTTTGATTCCCTATCCTTTTCGCCAACAACTTCGGGAAATATGTAAGGAAGTTGGGGTAAGAGGTGATTTCATGTGATATGCGATTGTACATCCCGCCATTCTCCCTGCTCTCCTTTCTGTTTCTGATCTTGATGACAGTTCCTTGGATTGGCTACAGTCAAGTAGCCTTCGAAGCAAGTGCGGATGGGATTCCGGTTCAATATTTTCAGGATCAGCCCATGAATCCGTGGGCTGGAGGCATCAATTCAGGACAATTTTCCAACATTGACCTAGATTTGGATGGCGTTCAGGATGTGTTGGTATTTGACCGGGAAGGAGACCGAATTCTGCCATTTGTGCAGGAAGGAACTCCCGGTTTTTCTCAATTGGTCTATCACCCCGAACTTCGGGAAGCTTTCCCTCCTCTCAAAACGTTTGTCCTGGCCAGAGATTTCGACCAAGATGGCAAAATGGATTTGTTCAGCTATCAGGACAATGGCATCATTGTGTACAAAAACAGTTCTACCCTTGGAACTGGCCTCCAATTCAGTCCTTTCCAGTTGACGCCTCTGATGAGCAATGTCCCAGGAAATGGGCTGCAAGTCATAGAAATTCCCAGCACCGACATTCCGGTTCTGGAAGACCTCGATGGAGATGGCGACCTGGACATCGTTACGTTTAATCTCCTGGGCACCTTACTGGACTATCACAAGAACCTATCTGTGGAGACTTTCGGCAATCCCAACTCCCTGGCTTTCATTTTGGAAGAAGCTTGCTGGGGACACGTGATGGAAGATGACGCCAATAACAGTCTGACCCTTGGAGTTACCTGCAAGACTGGCTCAACTACTGGAGGAAATCTTCACGCAGGTTCCAGCATTCTCACCTT
>JBCCCJ010000590.1:0-4613 GCA_039033615.1 Bacteroidota bacterium | reverse complement strand
GGCCACGAAGTCCGAGGTGTTGGGGCGGCAATGAGCGTTGCATGGGACTTTGGCGCTTTTTTGCCTACTTTTTGTGCGGACAAAAAGTAGTGCCCGCTGCAGGCGACGCTCAGTTTGGATCACGTGGAAACCTGATAGTCTTTGGAAATGTCCAGTAGTGCAGAACGAGGTAGTAAGCCTGGGCTTGAATCAAACATTTGGTTAAGATGGAAAATCAACCGGGAATGAGAATGCTAGTTTGGATCGTAGGTTTCATTGGGTGTGGTTGGCAGATCGTGTGGGCCCAGCCCAAATACGAACAGGAATACCGCATTCGCCCAAGCGAAGTGCCGGAGGCCGCCGCAAGTTTCCTGCAAGAAATTGGTTGGAGCAGCAAGATCAAATGGTACCGGGAAGAAGGGCTGAACCAAACTTCGATCGAAGCCAAGGTGAAGGAAGCAGGGAGTCGATACAGCGTGGAATTTGACTCTACGGGCCAACTTCAGGATGTGGAGATGCTGATTACAGAAGAGGAAATTCCTGAGGAAACCCTGAATAAGATCGAAGGCTTCCTCCAAAAAGAACATGACAAACATCGCTACCGCCGCATTCAACGTCAATTCACTGGAAAAACAGCAGCCATCCTTCAGCAATTGCAGGTGGGAGAAGCCACTTCAGAAGTGGTCATCCGCTACGAAGTGGTGGTCAAAACCCGCACGGGAAAGCGGCATGAGTGGATCGAATACCTCTTTTCCGAAACCGGAGAATTGCTCCGAACTTCTCCCATTGTGCTTCGCCGAACCGATCATTTAGAATTTTGAGATGAGGGGAATGCTTTTGGGAATCGCACTGTTATACGCTTTGGGAGGCATGGCCCAAGGCAGCTACCAATGGGGCATCTTGCCTTCCGTCAACCTGAATAAATCCCTGGAGGCGGGCTGGCGCATCAACACCAAACTGGAATCCCGGCAAGCATTTGGGGCGGGGACTTTCAGGCAGATGGATTCGAGAGGCTACGAATACGTCCTGACTGATTGGGCGGTTTTGGGAGGAAAAAAGATCGGCAACCAATCCATTTTCGCGGGCGGTATGATCCGGCGACGCAACGGACAGTGGGTGCAGCGCTTGATTCAGCAGTATGCACTCGTGCAACGCTTCTCCGGCGCAAAGCTGGCTCATCGCCTTGCTACCGATCAAACCTTTGAAGCAACGGAACCCGTAACTGTTCGTCTCCGCTACCGCATTGGCACGGAACTTCCCTTACGTGGCCGGAAGGTAGATCCTCGCGAACCCTATTTTAAGCTCAACCACGAATACCTCAACCAATGGCAGGGAGAAGACTATGAGTTGGAAATTCGCTTGGTGCCAGTTGTGGGCATGCTGATCACAGACGCCAATAAGCTGGAAATGGGCCTGGATTATCGCCTGGATCGTTTTCTGGCTGGCCCCGCTCGCCAACGCTGTTGGCTGAGTCTGAATTGGTATGTGAGTTGGTAACTGACCCAGGCACTAAGCCTTCCACTGGACAAAAGTCCAAATCATTGCTTCAAAGCGTAGCAATGACCACAAAAGCGGGTTGGCCGCGAAGTCCGAGGTTGGGGCGGAAAAGAGAGTTGGGCTGGGACTTCGACGCCTTTTTTCTGCCTTTTTGGGCGCTCAAAAAGGTAGGCCGGTTGAGCCTGCGAAATCCCGCTTGTCGAAGATACCGCCGAGCGGTGCGGGACAGGCGACGTTCTGTTTGGTCAACAATAACTCAAAGCACTAGTGATGTACATTAAGCCTGTCCCAATCTCCAGGCAGCAATTTCCTGGATGAGTCGGTCCGCTTCCGGGATGGTGCCAGGGAGATTCCAAAACGTATGGAACATATCTGGATAGGTGATCAGTTCTGCCTGAGTGCCAGTTCGGGTCAGCGCCTCTTTCAGTTCTGTGGTTTGATCCAGCAGCATCTCTGCCGTCCCCACCGTCAAGAGGATCGGAGGCAAAGGAGGCAGCGCCTCTTCCCGAAAAGTAAGGGGATCGCTGGGATCTTCCCGCTTGCCAGCGAGGTAGGTATCATAACAAGCCTTGAGGTAGGCTGGATCTCCGATGTCGATGTCGGCATTGGTCTGAATGGAACCTGTCTCGGAGGCCGGATCTGTCCAGGGCGAAATCAGAATGCCTCCGCGAATGTTCACCGCAGAATCATGGCTGAGTTGCATCATGATAGACAGTGCCAGGGCAGCCCCGGCAGAATCTCCGGCCAGGTACACGGGCCGATCCGGATAGGCGTTGATGAGGTGATGGGTCAGGCTGAGAGCGGCGCGATGGGCAGCAGGATAGACTTCTTCAGGTGCGGTCGGATAGGTTGGCGCTAGCACCAGCATTTGGGTGGCTGCGGCCAATTCCGCCAAAAAAGGACCACTCGCCTGTGGGGAACCGATGACATAGCCTCCCCCATGAAAATAGATCATGATCGGCGCTGATGGGTCGTTCAGGGAATTCGGTTGAATCTCTAGATAGTTGCCCCAGGGACGATTCATTTCCGTTAGGCGGACCTGCTTAGATTTTGTCTTGGGGGTAAAGGAGGCGGACAGTTGCTTCAGCCAGGGCAAGCCATGGCGATGGGAAGAGAGCATGGTGTAGCGAGTGGTAGCCCAGACCAGCTCGGTGGACAACTTCCAGGAAGGCAGCGTTTGTTGGCCCAACATCCTGCGGACAAGTACCTTGCTTGCCTGGCCCATCATCCCGGCCATATACATCAGTTGATTCATTGGGATCGAAGTGAGAGCATAGATTTGTGGAATGGAAAGGTACGCAAAAGGGAGGAATCTGGCAGAGCAAGGAGATAGATTTGCTTGGAATATGGCCTTTTCTTCCCCTGGCATTTCTTACCTTTCGTCAAATCCTTTCTCACATGAAAACGCTTTTGCTTCCCCTGATTCTCTGCTGCCTCGCAACTGGTTTGCTGGCCCAAAATCGCCCCTTCAATCCTACCTCGGCACCCGCCGCTGCCCAAGCCCATTTGTACCATCCCCAGCGAGCGGGTAGTTTCATCGACAACACTGCCTTTGATCCAGAATTGCGCCCTTTCTATCATGGGGTAGCTTCCGGCGATCCCTGGCAGAATGGGGTGGTTGTATGGACCAGGGTGCAGCCCGAAAGTCCAGCCGATAGCCTGATCGAAGGAACTTGGTTGGTAGCGACTGACACCTTGCTCCAACAAGTGGTGCAGAACGGGAGCTTCCAAACCGATGGCGGTCGGGATTTTACGGTAAAAATTGAAGTAGAGAACCTTTCGCCCGGAACCCATTACTACTATGTGTTCGAAGTGGAAGGGAGAAAGAGCCTCATCGGACGAACCAAAACCGCCAGCAGCGGGCCGATAGATCGCTTGCAGTTTGCGGTGGTGAGTTGCAACAATTACGAAGCCGGCTACTACAATGCCTTTGCACGCATCGCCGAGCGAAATGACCTGGAAGCGGTGATCCATTTGGGGGATTACATCTACGAATATGCCTCGGGCGTATTTGGCGACAGCACGGTGGAACGGCAGCATGATAGCACCGAAACCGTGAGCCTAGCGGAGTACCGGGCGCGCTATTCGCTTTATCGGCTGGACCCCGATCTGCGAAGAGTGCATCAGCAGCATCCATTCATTTCCATCTGGGACGATCACGAAACCGCCAATGATGCCTGGACGGACGGGGCGCAGAATCACGATCCCGCCACCGAAGGCGATTGGAACCTCCGCAAATCCGTCGGCAAGCAAGCTTTTTATGAGTGGTTGCCCATTCGGGATCGTTCCGATACGACCTTGTATCGAGTACTGCCGTACGGAGACATGGCCGATCTCCTCATGCTGGACACCCGCCTCGAAGGGCGTGAACAGCAAGTCCAAAGTGTAACCGATCCAGCTTTGTATGACAGCGCGCGGACCTTGCTGGGGCCTGTGCAGCGAGATTGGTTCCTGGATGAATTGCAGCAATCTACCGCCCGCTGGAAATTGGTCGGTAATCAGGTGATGTTTTCCCTCTTCCACATCGGTTGGGCCTCAGCAGTGGCCACGGATTTTACCCCGGAGGAACTGGAAAGCCTGTTCTTGGACATTTGGGATGGCTATCCCGCCGAGCGTCAGCGCATCATTCAATATTTGGACAGCGCCCAGATCGACAACGTGGCCTTCCTGACCGGAGACATTCACAGCAGTTTTGGGCTGGATGTGGCGGCTAAGGTAAATGAGCCAGACAGTGGCTACATCCCGGTGCCGGACTATGATCCAATGACGGGGAATGGCTCCGTAGCGGTGGAATTTGTGACCCCGAGCATCACTTCGGCCAATTTTGACGAACTATTAGGGGCTTTGCCTACAGCCTTATTGGAAACTTTCTTCAATACTCCACAAAATCCTCCCTTGCCAGAGCACGCGCCCAATCCCCACATGAAATATGTGGACCTGGATCGACATGGCTACGTCCTGATCAATGTATTTGCCGACAGCCTGCAAGGCGATTGGTACTACGCCAACCAGATTGCCCAGCCCGCCAGCGGTCAAAGCTTCGGCGGTGGGCGCTACACCCGCTGGGGAGAAAATTTTCTCCGCACCGCCCAGGCGGCCATTCCCCCCAAGCCCGTTCAGGCCGATCCCGCACCGCT
>JBCCCJ010000589.1:0-4620 GCA_039033615.1 Bacteroidota bacterium | reverse complement strand
CTGCAATTCTTCTCGGATGGTGCTCAAGTTGGCCCAACCTGTTTGAACTGTGCCATTCAGATTCAGGTAGATTCCTTTGACCCGATCGTCTTCTTTGGCCTTCTGGATGTTTTGCGTAATCTGGTACAGTCCCATGACCTCGGTGGAGGCACTGATGGGCAAAGGGGAGATGTTGTCGATAGAAAAACCAATTTGATCATCGTCTTGCGTCTCTGCAATGGGCCGACTCAAATTCATCTCAATGATGGCAGTCTTTGGAATTCGCACTTCCTCCTGAGAGCTCCCAATAGAAGCCACAATGCCAATAAAGAGGAAAAATAGGAGGGGAAGTCCAATGAAAATGGCCACTACCACTGCGAGGAAGCTGGCCATGAAGGATTTGAAAAAGTTCATATAGTTATCACACGATTTGAAAGTCAACTCTCTACTACCACAGAAAGTTTGTACTAACATACGACTCCGGCAGAAAAAGTGATGCCAATATTCTACCAAAGCAGAGAAAGCCTCTATCTTTGGGAATGATCTTGCTAGGAATCGGATCCAATCTTGGAAATCGGGAAAACAACCTCAGGGAAGCCATTGATGCCTTTCCAGCAAAAGGGATCAAGGTATTGCGCTGCTCCCATTGGTATGAAAGCCCTGCCTGGGGGATCACGGACCAGCCTGGATTTTTGAATGGGGTTCTTGAAGTAGCCTTTGATGGCACTCCTGAAGAATTGCTCACTCATTTGTTGGCGATTGAAGAAGAGATGGGCCGGGTGCGGACCCTCAAATGGGGCCCTCGCTTGATTGATCTGGACATCCTGGAATGCAATCGAGTCCAGATGCAGACAGAACGACTGACTCTGCCTCATCCTTTCTACCAAGAGCGAGCTTTTGTGCTCGTGCCCTTGGCGGAGTTGGAGCCAGATTGGGTCCCAACAGCTGGGGAATTCCCCATTTCGGCCTTGATCGAAGCCTTGGGAAACCATCAGGTATCGGTGTATGCCCCTTCCGACCCTCATTCGTCAACTTCATGAAGCAAGCCCTGAAACACCTATATCGGACCGGGCAACTGTTGAGTGTGGATGTGGCTTTGGGAGCCCTTGCTGGGGGAAGTCTGGCCGCTTGGTGGACCAGGCAAGAGATGCCAATCCTGTGGTGGATGGCTTTGCCGGTTAGTGTGTGGGTCATCTATACGCTTGACCACTTGCTGGATGCCTACCGATTGAAGGATCAGGCCCACACGGATCGCCATTTGTTTCATCATCAACATTTTCGGGCCATTGCAGCAGCTTGGACCCTGGCTTTTTTGACGTGTGTGTTGGTATTTCCCTGGTGGCTACCGCTGCCGATGATATGGTTTGCTTTGGGAATGGGAGGGCTGGTATTGATTCACCTTGGTTTGGTCAAATTGATTGGGGATCGGATTTCACATTTCTTTCACAAGGAAATCGGTGTGGCGGTCATTTACACCGCAGGCGTTTGGGGAGGGCCGCTGAGTTTGATGACTTCGGGAATTTCAGTGGAGATCTGGTTGCTATTGCTCCAATACTTCTTGCTAGCTTTGATCAACCTCTTGATCTTTTCCACCTATGAGCATGACATAGACGAAATAGACGGGCATACCTCTTTCGTGCGGGCCATCGGTACGGGGGGCGCCCAAAAACTGATCGGAGGGATCGTGGTGATGGTGGTAGGAATTGGAATCGCCTTCCTGTGGAATTCTCCTCGCTTGACGGATGCGGTCCTGATGCAGGTGATCTTGATGAGTATGTTGGCACTCCTTACCTGGGTCGCGTTCGCACCCGGTCTGTTTCAAACCCATGAACGCTATCGACTGTGGGGGGATTTGGTTTTTTTGATTCCGGGAGTCATATGGCTGATCTGAGTACCGGGACCAATTTCGACCCTGTGGCAAGATACTATGATCGTCTGGCCCATCTGGTGTTTGGGAATACGCTCCTCCATGCTCGGCTTCACTTTTTGTCTCAGATCCCCAAAGGCGCTCAGGTATTGGTCGTAGGGGGAGGAACCGGTGCCATTCTGCCAGCCTTGTTTAATCAAATCGGAGAAACAGGCAGCGTGTATTATCTGGAGTATTCTGAAAAGATGATCGAGCAGGCCCAAGTCAGAATGAGCGGGACTGCCGCCAACATGGTTTGGAAACGGGGGACGGTTGCAGACCTTCCCTCAGATTTACAGGTAGAGGTGATCATCACCAACTTTTTCTTAGATCTTTTTCTTAGATCTCTTTCCTTTTGATGAAGGCCAACTCCAGGCTCATCAACTCGTGAGATGTTTGAAACCAAGAGGAGGGTGGATCTTGACCGATTTTTTCGAACCCAAACCAGGGCTTTCCAAGCGACTTGGACAAATCTTGATCACCCTGATGTATGGGTTTTTCAGGCTGCTTTGTAGGCTAAAAACCAGAAAGTTGGCCAACGTGGCTGCTACATTGCCCCCTGAAATGAAGTTAGCGGCCCAGCAGTCCTATTGGCGAGGCTTCATTCAAAGTCGATGGTATGTCCAGGATCAATGATTCAACTCGTCCTTCATATCACAGAGGAGCTGGACGGCTTTTCCCAAGGTTTTTAATTGGCTCTTTTGGTTGAGCAGTTCCGGGATGAACATGGCCAGGGCTTCGTCATACATGAACAACACCCCGCCTGGAACATCCCGAAACACCTCGTAAACAGTGATTTTGACATCGTCTGTCAACACCAAACCGGCAAACATCGGGTCATTCGTGTGAATGCTCAGCCAATCTGCAATGCCATGATCCAAGGCCATGGGTTTCTCGATGGGAGCCAATTGCGTCAAAAAAGGTAGTTCAGCTTCCCCTTTGCTGATTCGCAGGGCCATTCGGTTGGGATTGATCATGGGCAACATGAGCTGAAACCCATAGCGCATCCCTTTGCGATTCAAATAGGGCAAGCCAACGGCCTCCATTTGGAGCGGATAGCCTCGGTATTCCCCAAACATTTGAAAAGACCTGGGACTGACATAAGCGAGTTGAATGCCATGTAGGGTCGCCAAATGAGCGTGTAACCCCTGTTGGATGTTGTATCTCCGGTACCAGAAGATCAGCCAGCATCCTAGCAACAAGCCAAGGGAGGTGAGCAGGAAAAAAGCGAGATTAGCGAACATGAACGTTTGACTGAGCCCGATAGAGTTTGCGGAAGGTAAGTAGTTGGACTGTACCATTTAACCGAATCCCATGATGTATTGTTTGCCAGGTCTGGGGACTGATCACCGAATCTTCGAGCGCTTACGGCTTGGGGAAAAGGTAGCCTTTCTGGATTGGATACCACCCCGAGAGGACGAATCGTTGGCTGAGTATGCCTGGCGAATGACCCAGCGGATCGATCATCCAAGCCCTGTCTTACTTGGGCTTTCTTTTGGAGGAGTCGTGGCCCAGGAAATGGCTCAGCAGATCAATTGCGAGGGCTTAATTTTGATTTCTTCCATCCAGGACCCCGATGAATTGCCTCTGCACATGAAATTATGGCGCTACCTTCCGCTTTATCGCCTAGCCAGAGGGAGTTGGCGGATCAATACCCTTCCGGTTTGGGCCAATTGGTTTGGCATCAGTAAAGCAGAGGAGCAACAACTGTTGATGGAGATGTTTCGAGCTGCCGAAGATCAGATAAGAATCTGGTCCATGGAACAGCTCATTTTCTGGCGGCCAGCCTTTCAAGAGCAGGACTTGCCGCCGTATGTCAGAATTCATGGAAAAAGGGACAAAGTTTTCCCCCTCAATGACCGATCTCGCTCTTACCACATCCAGTGGATAGAAGAGGGCAACCACTTCATGGTGTACCAAAAGGCGGAAGAAATTTCGCGAATTGTCCAGGAATTTCTACACCAACTGTCCAGGTAAGCTATGCCAATTGAGGGGGATGCACAGAAAAAATTCGGATGAGATACTCAGAAGCTCCCACAAGCACAGTTTCTTTGGCCTCTGACACCTGAAACCCTCTGGCGAGCAAATCCTGGCGGAAGGATTCCCCCAAAGGCCTCCCGGGTTCACTCCAAATGATGGTTCCAGATGGCCGACAAAGAACCTGGAAGGCGTTCAGTAGACTGTCAGAATTCCGGGCTTCGTAGATCACATCCGAGGCCAACACAACATCAGATTGCAGATGGGTTTCGGGGGTTCGCCAGTCAAGGGTGGACAGTTCTGGGTCTGGCAGACCGTTCAGGCCCCAGTTGTAGGCAGCCATTTCCAGTGCGGCAGGCAAATAATCAGTCATGATCACCCGACCAGCACCCAATTTCGCTCCGGTGATGCTGGGCAAGGCCACCCCACAACCAAGTTCTATCACTTGCTGCTGTTGGACCAAGGCAGGATGTTTCGCCAGAAATTGGGCCATGCCAATGGCAGAAGGCCAGACATCTGCCCAATAAGGGATGCGCTCATCCTGAACCTCAGGGTCTTCTGAGCCCCTATCAATCAATTCGTCAAGCAGCGGATCAGGATCTGAAGGATACTGAATTTCGATGGTCTGACCTCCCAACTGGAGGTGTTGGGAGGCAAGTTCATACTGCGCCTGAATACGTTTTGATAAAGAGGCGAAAGGAGGAAGAGAAATACTTGGCATGGCAGCAGGAGAACCTAACTCAAGTGGAGTCGAATGG
>JBCCCJ010000588.1:0-4624 GCA_039033615.1 Bacteroidota bacterium | reverse complement strand
TCCAGAATCGCGAAGAAGCCGTTCATGGAAAGGACCGCCTTGTCTTCGACAAAGGAGAGTTGAAAGATCGCCTCGACTTTTTGGAAGAGCGCCGGAATCAGAACTTTGGCGAGGTCTATGACTTCAAAGAATCTAACAACATCCATACCCTGCGGAATCGGGACGAGTAAACAGGGGACAAGGATCAGGGTTTCCCGATTCTTGGGATTTCCCCTCGGTCAACAGGGTTCAAGAAACCAAGACTGTCACAAATTTGACTCTTGATGGGTCAAAGAGGAGAGAATGAGCTGTTCATTCTCTTCTTTATGTATCATTTCATTCGATCAAGCATTTCTTCATGACCCCCATTCACGCGACAACGGTACTGGGCGTACTCCACAACGGACAGGTGGCACTAGGCGCTGACGGTCAGGCGACCATGGGCAATACCGTCGCCAAAGGCAACGTCAAAAAGGTCCGCAAAATCGACGACGGCAAGATGATGGTAGGCTTTGCTGGTTCTACCTCTGATGCCTTTACCCTCGTGGAGCGGTTTGAAGAGAAATTGAATATGTACCGGAGCAGTCTCCGCCGCTCCGCCATCGAACTCGCCAAAGACTGGCGTACCGATCGCTATCTCCGTCGATTGGAAGCCATGCTCGTGGTGATGGACGCGAAAGAAGGTCTCCTCATCAGTGGTACCGGGGACGTGATCGCTCCTGAAGAAGGCATTTTGGCGATTGGGTCTGGCGGGGATTATGCACGCTCGGCAGCGATTGCGCTCAAGCGCCACGCCCCAGAACTCTCGGCAGAAGAAATCGTCCGCGAAGCTCTCACCATTGCCGCTGACATCTGCATCTACACCAACCACAATCTGGAGATTTTGAAGTTGTAGGAAAAGAAATGCCTCTTTTTCTTCTTCTCATGAGCCCCTTTGCCTGAAGTTCCGGTAAGGAGTGATACATGGTCCGCTAGTTGGGCCTGTTTTCACCTGTAACCTGAACTCATGCGCAAATTCCTTTTCAGCTTTCTGTTATTGCTGGGCGGTAGTTGGACCTTATTGGGACAAGTCCCGCCACACCAACGCTATCTGCCTCACCCTCTGGATAGCCTCGCCCGCTATTCGCTGGATTCCCTCCACGTCTATTTCAATGATTGCAACAATGGTGGTCAGCCAAACGAAAAGGGCCTCCTGACCGCCAAATATGAGTGGAACGCTGCTGGCCACATTCAATCGGCGACTTCTTACCTCCTGAGGCAGCAGCAGATCCGTGGCAAGGATTCGATGGCTTGGATCTATCGGGGAGATACGGTGCTGCGACATACCTATGAAATGAATCCTGCTGACCCGGACTATCGGGAGTACGCAGAAGACTTGGATTTTGGGCGTTTGGAAGACTTATATCTCCCTCCCTTTGGAAACCGAAGGCTGGTCAGAACGGATACGTTTATCAGGAAAGGAGGCCGCTTGGTAGAGCAACGAGGGGACTACAGCAGATCTCTCTACCAATATGATGCGGCCGGAAAATTGACCGAGATGCAGACCATCCATCCCGAGCGAGTCGCCATGGGAATGGGCGGCTATACCTGGGAGACCTATGTCTATGACGGCAACGGCAATCTGAGTTACAAATTCTACCTCACCTCTGGTCCGGACAATCGCCGTGATACTTCGGTCCACGTCTTCCAGTACGATAGCGACGGCAATCTCCTGTCCGAAATTGTCCCTATGCCCAGCGTACCTGGGGTCTCCAGCATGAAGCAGTATCAATACGAAGACGGCCGATTGGTTCTCGAATCGTCTCGACGAAGTACCTTTCGATCCTCTGGGCCGCC
This sequence comes from Bacteroidota bacterium, assembly GCA_039033615.1. Taxonomy (GTDB): domain Bacteria; phylum Bacteroidota; class Bacteroidia; order J057; family J057; genus JBCCCJ01. The sequence continues at coordinate 2,809 of JBCCCJ010000588.1, read as the reverse complement.
GGACTACACCCGCACGCAAATTTCCATACTTTTTGAGACTACGTATCGCTACGAAGGAGAGCATTTGGTAGAGGAAAAAGCCACCCGCGATGGGGAACTGGAAACCGAAGGCTGGTTGCGATACGAATATCAAGAGCGGGGGCTTTTGCATCGAAAGATCAGGATGAATCCCTTCACCGATGCCCCCGGATACCTCTACACCTATGAATATTTTTTTCGGGAATAGAGCAGTACGTATGCTTCCCTCTTTCTTTTTGTTTCACCCAACACTCACAGATCCCATGAAATCTCTCACCTTGATGCTCTTCAGCCTGTTGGCGATTCACCTTCCACTCAGTGCGCAGCTATTCATCGCCGATACGCCTTTCCTATCTGGGGTAAGCTATGTCCCGCATGTATTTTCCCCCGTGCAGCAGCACCTTGAGGTTCAACTCACCCCTTATTGTCTCAAACGAAAGGGAAGCAGCTATCCGTGGTAACCCTTCTGCTGAGCCAGCAGCCACCTCAATCATTCTTCCCCGGAACCATCTTTGCGGGGAAGCAGGAGAAACTGCTGAAGAATTGGTTGGATCAAGTTGGAATGGTGCCCCACGCAGCCGCCCTCAGTAACCCCCTGGCCGCAACCACTAAGCCCCAACCCATCGCTTTTGTCGAAAACATCCCCGATGATCTGTATCAACGGCCTGGGATTGAGTGGCCATCAGCCAATTCAGCTCCGAAAATCATTCCATTTTCTTCCCAAGGTCAAGCCCTGAGCACCCATCTGATCTGGTCCCAAGCCCCCAAAGAGAGCCGCTTTGCGGTGGTGGTGTTACTCCTCGCTGATGGTCAGCAAGTCCAGGCGGAAGAACCTTCGGTGATGTTGGTGTTTTTCTAAGTCCCTCCAGACAGCGATGAGCAATCCTTTGGGGTGCTCATTGCTCTGGTTCTTAGTTGACAAAACGAATGAAAATGAAGAGCTTAGAAAAGAGATATTTCTCTTCATCCCTCCTTTGATTCGTTCCCTATGCTCCTACTTCTTCGCCTGCTGCTTCCATTTCTAGTGCTAAGTAGCGTATGTGCCCAAGTGCCCTCCTCCCTCCAACTCATCCAGCAGCGCATCACGGATCAACTCCTGGTCCCAGAGATTGTGGAGGCCGAAATTCAATCCTTGCTGGAAACCATCCGAGAGGACGGTACCTGGCCGGGCATCAATTATGAGGATGTTTCTCGCACCGCCTTTGAGCATCGCTATCATTATCGACATTTGTTGAAACTCGCTCAGGCGTATCGGAAAGAGGATTCTCCCTTTGAAAAAAATGAACAAGTGCTGAAAACCTTGGAACAAGGCCTGCAACATTGGGCGGAGCAGGACTATATCTGCGACAATTGGTGGTACAACCAAATTGGTACGCCAGATGGCTTGGTCAAGGTGTTCTTGTTGGTAGGCAAGGAATTGGACCCGACTTTGGTGGAGAACATACAACCCATCATCGGTCGAGCCCACGTGAATGCACCCGGAGCGCGACCCGGAGGCGACCGCATCAAAATCGCCGGGATTCAGGCCAAGCAAGCGCTCGCCAATGGAGATGCAGCTACCTTCGAGAAAGTCGTGCGGATCATCGAAGGGGAAATCAAATTCTCCGATTGGGTGGGCGCACAGTATGGCTATGGCTTTCGAGATACCCCCGGCGGTTTCCGCAATCGCAAGATGGGCGGCCGGGGCATCCAACATGACTTCAGCTTTCATCACCGGGCAGATGGGGTAAATAATACGCTTTCGTATGGGTTGGGCTACGCCGCTGCTTTCGCGGAGTGGGCGGGCTATGTGGCCGGGACGGAATATGCCTTTTCGGAGGAAAAAACCGACCTGCTGATTGACTACTTCCTCGATGGCATTTGCAAGACTGCGGTCTTCGGCAAATATCCTGACCCTGCCGCCAAAAACCGCAGCATCAGCCGCAAAGGAAGGTTAGGCCCTTATTCTGCAGCGCTCGCTCACAAATTGGCCTCGGTTTCTGACCATCGGAGAAAAGAAATGCAGGAGATCATCGCCATTCGCGAATCCAGGACGGAACCACGCCTCTCTCATGCGACCTATTATTGGCATTCGGAGCATTTCAGTTTTCAACGACCGGAGTGGTTTGCCTCGGTTCGGCTGTACTCCACCCGCACCTACAACATGGAGGAGCCCTACAACAGCGAAGGCTTACTCAACCACCATCGGGGAGATGGAGCCAATCATGTGTCGGTACGAGGGGATGAATACTTTGATATCTGGCCCGCCTATGACTATCAAAAAATTCCCGGAGCGACCATTCTCCAAAAACCAAGCCTGCCAGAGCCGAATCAGATTCAGCGATTGGGCTTGACAGATTTTGTCGGAGCGGCTACAGATGGGTCTTATGGGACGGTGGCCTTCGATTTTCGCAGCGCACACGATCCCCTGATTGCCCGGAAATCCTGGTTCTTTTTTGATGAACAATACGTCTGTTTGGGGGCAGGCATTTCTTCTCCGAACAGAGACTTGCCTGTGGTCACTACCCTGAATCAATCCTTGCTGAACGGGGAAATCATCCTTCAAACCTCGGAGAAGCGTCTTTCTCCCGAATCAGGTCAGCAAGACTATGCGGAAGTCGAATGGCTCTATCACGATCAGGTAGGCTATGCGTTTCCTCAATCCACGCCTATTCAACTCTTCCACGGAGCCCGTACAGGTTCCTGGCAGCGCATCAACCAGCAAACCGATTCCCCCACAGATTCCGTCGAAGTGGAGGTGTTTCAACTCTGGTTGGATCACGGCAACCGCCCCCGTGAGGCCCGCTACGCC
>JBCCCJ010000587.1:0-4624 GCA_039033615.1 Bacteroidota bacterium | reverse complement strand
GGGCCACTTCCCTCCAACTCTTTCCCAATCCTACTTCAGATCAGGTGCAGTTGATCTTGCCTCAGCCTCAGACGCTGTTCATTCAGGTTTCAGACCTGAGCGGACGGATCGTGATTCAGCAAGAATTGGAAAAAGAAATCCAGGCGACGATTGGTTTACCTGATTTACCAGGGGTGTATGTGATCGAAATTCGAGACGAAAACGGCTACGGTGTGATGCGCAAGGTGATGAAACGATGATAAGGGTTCGAACTTTGTCAATGATTTTTCAACTTTCCCCCAAAACTCCCATCTTATGGACCCCAACCCCTGATCCATGAGCGAACCTGCGATTGATTTTACTGATTTTGTTCCTGTTGATTCAGAAGTTCCCGGCATAGAAGTCTATGCTCCCAAACCTCTGGAGGAAACGCATGAAAAAGTGGTCGCCTTTTCTTGCCTGCAATGTGGGGGAACCAAGGCTTTCAGTGCAGAAAATGGGAATTTGACTTGTACACAATGTGGACATTTTGAGCAAACAGCACAGAGCATAGTAGGAACCGGGGTCCAGGAATTAGAATTCAAAGTAGATACCCTGGAGCGTTCTTCTGAGGGGTGGGGCACCGAGCGGACTGAGTTGACGTGTGACCAATGTGGCGGACGAACCAGCCTCCCCCCTACCCTGCTCACTGATAGCTGCCCCTTTTGCCACAGTCCCCGCGTGCATCAGCATCAGGCGCCACAAGACGAATTGCGTCCAGGTTTTCTGATTCCTTTGTCGCTCAAGCCCAAAGAAGCGCAATCTCGCCTGCTCAATTGGGTGGGCACCCATTGGATGTTGGCTGAGGGACTGAAAGACGCGGTTGCGAGAGCGGAGATTCAACCGATTTTTCTGCCATTTTACACCATAGATTCCCATGCCTATGCTAATTGGAAGGCTGAAGTGGGCTATACTCGCATGACCAATGATGGCATGAAAACTGATTGGAGATGGGAATCAGGAAAGGAAGCCCGTTTTTTTGATGATTGGTTGATCTCTGCTACCGAACATGTAGATGCTCACCTAAGCGACCAAGTGAAGCCCTTCGATTTGGAAGCTCTGGTGCCGTATGAGGCCAGCTATCTGGCAGGCATTGCTGCGCAAGGGTAAGAAATTCCTCTGGATGAGGCCTGGGCCACAGGCCGGAAAAACATGCGGGAGCGAGTGAAACAACTTTGCTATCAGGCCATCGACTCCAGCAAGGTTCGAAATTTTCAGATGAAGTTGAAGTTTGCGGATGAATCCTGGCGCTACGTTCTGTTGCCTTTCTATTTGGCTTCCTACTCCTTCGGAGGAAAGAGCTACCAGGTATTGCTCAATGGACAAACAGGAACAGTGGCTGGTAAGAAACTCGTCAATTGGCAGAAGATCTGGCGTTTCATTGGAATCAGTTTGTTCCCTGGAACCTTCCTGAGTTTGCTGGGGCTAACCCTCGGGAAAATTGGTCAGGTGGACCTTGGACCCATCGGCATTGTTGGTCTGGTTCTCGGTGGCATTGTCAGCTACTATCTGTATTCCACTGGTAAACAACTCGAATCCGCATAGTTTTTCTACTGCTCAGGCAGACATCCGTTGGACTTCCGGCAGGCAAGGTTGGAGTTGTACCCATTATGGACATAATTTTCTGGTGGCTAGTTCAGAAGAATGTACACAATGTCCTCTTTGTACCCATCCTACCCTAAGCACTTGGTTTCCAGAGGCTGATGGGGAATATACGTTATTCCCACCGGAAGGATTGACGAAACCAGGGGTACACGCGACTCAGCTCCAGGAGGTGCTTTCCCGCTTCATCAGCAAGGCGCCTTTGCCCCCGGAAGATTTGAACGTGGAGTCTTTGATGACTCGCCTTTAATTGGTATATGTGCCCCAATGGTGGGTGGGTAGATGTGCCAGTACAAGCTGATTGGCAGGCTGAAATGGGCTTTGACTATCAAGTGGTCAGTCACGAAGAGAGTTTGAAAGGAGCACAGTGGGTGACGACTGAAAAGCGCCTTTATCGGTATTTTTGCAGGAATCTGAGCGGTAATCAGGCCTTCTCGTATCCGCAAATTCAATGAAAGAAATTGGAAGCCGCCTCTTTTTCGCAAGGAGGTAACAAGTTGATGAGGGACTTTTTTAGGTTTCTAGGGGAGACAAGTATTCCTTTTTCAAATTGGGCTTTGCCAGAAACTGAACGATCAATCCTCCTAACAAAAACCCCAAGGCAAGAACGCTCAAGCCAGGTCGCATGCCAAAACTACCTTTGATTGCGCCGAGGAGGACCGGAGCCAAGGTTGCCGCTAAAAAGGCGACCAAGGTCATGAAGCCGACTACTGAGGCATGATAGGTGTTGGGGATCACGTCATACACCGCGGCAAAGATGTTGCTGTCATACACCCCGCGAAACAAACCAAAACCGGCCATTCCGATGGCTACGATCCATAGTTCGCTTCCCCAGGCCATCAACATCAGGAAAGGAACGCCTGCAAATAAGGCGATTGCTTGCATTTCTACCCGAGCAGAGCGACGCCTGCTTGCCAGGACATCTGACAGTCTCCCTCCGACCAACACCCCAATCATGGCGGCTATGTGATGCCAAAAGGTGGCGTGAAACCCCGCTTCCGCTAAGTTCAGTCCCAATTCTTCATGCAAAAAGGTAGGCATCCAGGTCAAAAATCCAATCAAGGTGAACACCAATCCACCAAAAGAGAGGGAGAGATAGATGGCGACTTTGCTGTTTGCCAGTACCCGCAAGGTATCACGAACGCTTGGGAGCGGGTGATCTTTGTTGGAACGAATGGGAGGAGCTTGCAGTCGCCAGATCAATAAGACGGTCATAGCCAAGCCCAATCCCCCGGAAATCAGAAACGGCAGTTGCCACCCGTAGACTTCCCCGATCCATCCGGCGGCAGTTCCGGCTCCAATGAGTCCCAGATAAATGGCGGTCTGATGAATGCCCATCGCGAGGCCCCGGCTTTTGTGATGGTAGGTGCCTAATAGTGCAAAAGCCGGAGGACCGTAGAAGGCCTCCCCCCCGCCTGTGGCGACTACGCGCGAGAGAATCAATATGGGCAACCAACTGCTGACTCCCATCAGGACAGAAGCTAAACTCCAACAGATCGTACTAAACAGGAGCATATTTCTCCGATTCATTCGATCTCCAGCTATCCCAGCCATTGGGGCCATGATGGCAAGCGCAAGGATGATCCCGGAAATGATGAATCCCATTTCCGCATCCGTGGTACCGAGGTTTGTTTGAATCAAGGGAAGTACTACGTTCAAGATTTGTCGATCAGCTTGATTGAGGAAAAAAGTACCCCAAAGGAGGATCACCAATTCCCAGCGGTACGGAATCCACGGCTTGGACGAAGGGCTAGTCTGATTCATGGCGGCGAAGATAGCAACAGCTAGGTGCAAAAAGGAGGAAAATCGGGGGTCTATTCAGTGGCCAAATGGAAAAACAAGGGCTAGGAGAGTTTGAGGGGGGGTGAGTGAGAAGGTTTGCATGTAGTTGTAGTCAAAGAAAGGGATTGGGCAATTCTGCTGGTAAAGGGTGATTTCGACCGGGAAGGTGTGTTCAATGTACACAATCTGAGTTGACAGGTCTTCTTGGGAAATGTGGAAAGAAGGGCAAGGGAATGCTTCAATCAACAAGTGAAGAAAAAGCTTGAGAGCAAGCACTCGGGAAAAAATCATCGAACAGATGGGTAGGACGAACGGAGAAAATGTGTACATTGTGCTATTATTTCCACACTGTACACATTGAGTATTTTTAAATTTTTGTACACACTGAACACATAGGAAACAATTTATGGCAGCCACCATCATCTCTATCGCCCAGCTAAAGGGCGGCGAAGGCAAAACCACCACCACCGGAGCATTAGGAGCGGCTTTGGCCAGGAGTGGCAAACAAGTACTCATGATAGACGCCGATCCTCAGACTAACCTGACCCACGGGATGGGATTTTCTGATCCGGAGGGAGCAACTTTGTACGAAGTCCTTCATCAGCGAATTTCTCTGGCCGATGCCCGCCAATCGGCAAACGGATATGAGCTCGTACCGGCTTCTCTCAGCCTCTCAGGTGCCGAAGTGGAACTCAGTTCCAGGATTGGGAGAGAACGGCTCCTAGAAAGCGCAATGAAGCCTCTGCGGGAGAGCTATGACTTCATCTTGATCGACTGTCCGCCTTCTATCGGCTTATTGACTTTGAATGCCCTTGCGGCCAGTGATTATGTCTTGGTGCCGATGCAGACCGAACGGCACAGCCTCAAAGGACTTCAGGAGATCCACCGGGTGATTGATTTGGTCAAAGAAAATGACATCAATGCTGATTTGGAATTACTGGGGGTATTGTTGGTGAAATATGACCGCCGCAAGATTCTGCATCGCGACATCTATGAGACCATTCAGGAGGAGTATCCAGGCAAGATGTTTGGCATCAGCATTCGAACCAACATTGCCTTGGCAGAGGCACAAATTGTCGGGGAAGACATTTACGCTTATCAGGCCGATAGCAACGGTGCGAAAGATTATCAGGTCCTCCCATTGGCATCCCTCCCACTGGAATAGCCTCTGAGGCTTTCTTAGCCCCGGCCTTCTGGATTCCCCGCCATGGGAGTCAACCCG
>JBCCCJ010000586.1:0-4631 GCA_039033615.1 Bacteroidota bacterium | reverse complement strand
GGCAAGTCCTCACTGATTCCAGCCGGGATGGCACGCAGGAGCAGCGCCACTTCGTCGATCAGGCCCTGAATACCCCTGAATTTGCGCTGCTTGAAGGCCCTCCTGGCTCCGGCAAAACCACCACCATCATCGAACTGGTGATCCAATTGGCGATGCGGGGCAAGCGGGTGCTGCTCTGCTCGGCTACCCACGTCGCCATCGACAATGTGATTGGTCGCATCCTGGGCCGCTACGCCGACGCCTGCAAGGATCACATTGTACCCGTGCGCATCGCCTCTCAACGAGGGGACATCCGCGAGGAGGCCGTCAAGCCCTACCGTCTTCAAACCTTGGTGCGTACCAAAAAGCAGGAGTTAAAGCGATTTTTCCAACGGCAACCGACCCTCAGCAAGAGTCAGCAGTATCTCCACGACAACTTGGAATCAGAAAAGGATCGTCACCTCAGACGGCTCATTCTCGATAGCGCCAATCTTGTGGGAGGTACCACCATCGGCATTCTCCAGCATCCAGACCTCAAGCAAGGCAATACCAACGTGGAGCCTTTTGACTACCTGATCGTAGACGAAGCTTCCAAAGTGCCTTTTCAGGAGTTTCTGGTGCCAGCGCTCCACGCCAAGCGGTGGATTCTGGTGGGGGACATCCATCAGCTTTCCCCTTATGTGGAGGATGATTATGTGGCGCATTCTTTGGCAAAGCTCATCCCTGTAGAAGAACAAGCGCTTGTCCTACAAGCCAGTGAAGTGAAGAAGCGGCTGCGAAACCAGTACTGCTATCGCCCGGTGGTGATGTTCTGCCCTGAAAATCCAGCTGATTATGTGGACTTGATGCCGGAAGAAGAAGTGGTCCTTGACTTAGCTCCTGATTGGAAACCTACTCCCGAAAACCTTCTGGCCCTGCAAGCCGCTGACATCATCCTCTGCCCAGAGGAGCCGCGTTTTCGGAAGTGGATGACGGAGCACCTCTACGTCAAGGCGGAGTTTCTCGCGGCGGAGGAGCAGGAAGGCGTACACTCGCTGATTCAACAGCATTTACATCGGAGAAGAAAGCAAGGAAGAAAGCAGAAAGGCGGCCTTTATCATCGCTACACGCATACCTGGAATGCCGAAAATAACTGGGCCGAAACCCTGGCGGGCAAGCTCAATCAGTATTTTGGGCGACGGGACGCGCCTGAATTGGCGGACTACACTGAACAGGAGATCAACGACCTGATTCCAAATCCCGAAGCAAAGGCCACCATACAGGATCTCAGCCGAGTGGTGTTTCCTTCTATCCTGGAATTGCTGCAGCGGGGAGTAGGAAAACGCTCCGCGCAACGACGGGAGGAGCACTTTGTCTTCCAGGACGGTATGGCAGCAGCTAGCAAGGAGGATCGATTCAGCAGTCTGAGCTTCCAACACCGCATGCATCCGGAGATTGCCGAAACCTCTCGGCAATATTTCTACCAGGAACACAACAACCTCCAAGCCGCCAATTCGGTGGAGGAAGCTCGACCTGACCGGGCCTGGGACTATCGGCCGGGGCATGCCCGCGTAGCCTGGGTTGCGCATAAGGACGATAGCTGGCGCAAGCAAAAGGGGATTATCCATCCACGGGAAGTAGCAGATATTCAGCGAGAGTTGAAGCGCTTTCAGGAGTGGGCCGACCGAAATCCCGTCCCTGTCGCCTGGCAGCGGGAAAGCGGAACCTACGAAGTGGCGGTCTTGAGCTTTTATCGCGATCAGGAGCGGGAACTGCGCAGAATGCTGCGCAAGCTCACGAGACAATTCAAGCGCTACCGCAACTTCGATCTGGGGAAACGCATCCGCCTGACTCTCTGCACCGTGGATCAATTCCAGGGACAGGAAGCCGATCTGGTGCTGCTCACCTTTGCCAAATACACCAAGGGGGCGCACTACCACAGCCCCAATCGCCTCAACGTGGCGCTCACTCGGGCTCGCCATCAGTTGATCCTCTTTGGGAATCAACAGTGGATGACCCAAAAAGCCGGCTTAGAGGCGCTCAATTTCCTAGGTCGTGAATTCCCAACCCTCAAATCCTACTAATTCCCCTTTCCCATGTCTATTTCTCCCATTATTCATTCCCCAACCTCCTCTACAGCTATGATCACCCTCACCCAATCCACCCAACTCAACGGCTATCAGGTTCACGCTACTCTGCGTAAGCGGGAAAAGAATCACCCCTTCATCGCTGTGCTTTTGCTCGCTAAAGAGCAAGGAGGCTGGATCGACCCTGCTAGCGTACATCAGAATCTATTACCAGCCTTGCCTCCCAAAGCTTCACAAAACTTGCTGGAGCGGCTGAATTTGCAAGGGTATTTGGAGGCATTGGCATCCCCCATCCTTCCCTCCCCGGATCTGCCGATCTTGCGGGAGGCCGGATTCCTCACCGAGGAGATCCCATCCTTCCACCAATTCCAACTCACCGAATTTGGATGGGAAAGTGCCCAAGCAGAAGAAATCTGGGTTCCGATGAAGGGGGTGTATGACTTTCAATTGGTTGAAAGCCCCTTTGTAGAGCAACGAGTGGTGGGGCTAGACCTTCGACCAAGTCTCCAAGATGACAGAAAGAAGGACCGTCAACCCAATCAAACTTGCCCCAAATCTCTCAAGGGCCTGATCGGCACTACTTTTCAATTGGGAAAAGAGGAGTATCGGCTAGAAGCCTTAGAAGAGAAATGCTTTTTCCTCCCCAAGGAAACCGCTAAACTCACTCTACAGGCTGATCCTCAAAAAGGGGTTCAAGTGATCATAGAGGCGAAGCAACTTTCGCTCTCATTTCAGCAAGATTTGTTGCGGCTTACCCACGCATCCATACGGGAAGAGTTGTTGAGAAATGCCGTCCCTGATCAGTATCATCCTGCCGAAAACTGGCTTTCGGTTCCTTTCGACGCCAAGCAGTTGGCCTTCGAGCGGGCAGTTCACCTAGCAAAGCCAGAATTGCAGGGAGAGACTTTTCAATCCATCTCTTTGCCACAGATTGCCCACCAGCCGGACACAGAGGAAACTGCCCAGGACTGGTTCGAGGCCATGCTCCATCAGCAGTTGGATCGTTACTTTTTCTCAGAAACAGAATTTCGAGAGTTCCAGGAAGAATTCCGGGGCCGATTCCTCGCTTATTCTCCCAGCTTGCTGAGTCGGGAAGCGCTATTGGCCCAGTTACCTCCCAACCCGAAGCACTTTTATGCCCGGATGAAATTACGGGCTCCTCAGTTGCTTAGCTAGTGGGCGGATCATTCAGGAGTTGGGGTACTTCGTACTTCAGGCCAGGGAGCTCTCTATTAACAGATCGCCAAATGGCTTCAGGCAAAAATTGGTCATACTGGTGGACAATGGTATTGCGTCGATTGATGAGTCGATCTGCTTGGGGAAGATGAACCCCCGTTTCTACCAATCTCCGTAGCGCCTCGCTAATGATGATCATGCGTCGCTCAACCGCATCCTGACTTTTGATATCCTGCTCGTAAGCAAAAAGGGAATCCACTTCTTCTAAATGTTGTTCAATCAATTCGATACTTCTCAAGATGTCAAACAGATACTTTTTCTCCTTGATGGTCATATATCAATACCTTGGTCGTATCCAACTCAGTTCTGAAATAGGGATTGCGGAGGCTGGGATAGTGAATGAGGTCCGCGCGACGACCCGTGATCTGTTCTAAGCCAGCCCAGAAAGCATCAAAATGATCCAGGAAGTCATCATCTGGGATGCTGGGTCGATCAAAATCAAATATCCAATCAATGTCAGAAGATGGCCCAAAATCTTTGGGACGCAGCAGGGATCCTACCACATACAAGTATTTGAGGCGATGGGTTCTGCAAAGCTGTTGAAGCTGCGGCAGAAGAACTCGGAACCAACTTGGCATCTCATTGCGCTTTTCCACATTCACCTCATCAATTTACAAAACTTCCCCTAACTTTCTTTTTTATGCAAACCACCATCACCCTCCCCAATCACACTCGTTTACCGCTGGTCATTTTGCCTGCTGCCATTCCTTATCAGCCCCAGGAATCCCACCCTCAACTTTGGGAAACGGGTCCTGAGAAGTGGGTACAAAGCCAGCTGATTGACTTGATCCAGCAAGCCCAGCAGATGATCTGCGTGCAGTCCTTCATCATGGATGACAATCCCGTGGTAGAAGCGCTCACCGAGGCAGCGAATCGGGGCATTGCCATTTTTGTTACGGGAGCTACCGTCAAATTGAATCCGCCAGAGGAAGAGCCAGAATTCCGCAGGGAGTCCTACCAACGACTCTTGGAAAGCAAATTCAAGGGCCGCATGCTTTTTCGGGCAGCGGATCATTTTCACGCCAAATTTGTGCTGATCGACCCCACCACCCAACCTCAAGGCGTGCTGCTCACCGCCAATTTGACCAGCTAGGCTCTCAGCAGAAATCCGGAACTCGCCGTGCCGCTGAATCAGGGGCAGGTGAAGGAGTTGTATCAGCAATTTCGCTATCACTTCTGGGAAGAAGCCAAGGAGGAACACACGAATCAGAAGGAATTTGTGGGAGTAGCCAGTAGACAACAATTTGCGCTCCCCTCCCCCCGGCAGGTGCTGTTGACCCAACAAGCCTCGGAGAAGCAGGCCTTACGAGATCAGCTTCTGGCAGCGGTCCAATCTGCCGAGCAATCCAT